>JADHXF010000053.1 GCA_016783105.1 Dehalococcoidales bacterium
ATTATTAAACCAAACTTACCAAGCAGAAAACTCGTCGAATCCGATGAGGAGCTTTCATTCGGTGTGGCAACGCCCTGAGTTATTGGCAAATTCATCTTAAAAATTGAAAAAATAAAGGCTACCGCAATTATATCGCTTGTCGAAGTCGGTATCCAAATGACGGTGCGGAGATTCAGCAGGTTTCTTGCTGAGACATATTATCTGTGGCGCTTTTTGTCATTTTATTAAATCAGAGATAAGACATATAATGTAACTCAAAGTTCCATCGTACGGAGGGGAAAATGGCAGTAACAAGTAGTCTGGAAAGGTTTATAGCCTCGCACCAAAAATCCAAAGAACTGACCGAAAGGTCCTTCAGAGTGAGCCGTGGTCTCCACTCGGATGCAATTTTTACCACTGCCCCGTACATCTATGTCACGCACGCCAAGGGGTCACGTAAGTGGGATGTAGACGAAAATGAATATATAGACTACGTTATGGGTTTTGGCACATTGCTGTTAGGCCATACCCACCCCACCATGGTAGAAGCGGTGACAAAACAAATCGTCAAGGGGACGCATTATGGGGCCGAGAATGAGCTGGAACTGGAATGGGCCGAACTGATATGCCAGCTTATTCCAGCCGCTGAGAGAGTCGAGTTTATGCTGTCAGGTTCAGAGAGCAATATGTTGATTGCTGCGTTGGCGCGGGCTTACACGGGTAGAAAGAAAATCCTCAAGTTTGCCGAGCAATATTTTGGCTGGGCGGATGGCCTGCTTCCCGGAATAGCACCTCCATATGATAAACCCTTTGCCGGACATATTCCTCCTATCAGTGAAGATGCCGTGGCAGAAGGAACAGTAGTTATCTCCTGCAATGATGAAGCAGCCATGGAAAGGGCCTTGGCCAGGGAAGACATTGCTGCTCTGTTCCTTGAAGGAGGTGGGGCAAATTGTGGCCGCATTGGGATGCTGCCGGAACTTGTGTATAAAGCACGACAGCTAACCAGGAAGTACGGAACGCTGCTGGTTATTGATGAGGTTATCAGCGGTTTTCGCTGGTCGCCCGGTGGCTATCAGGCCGCAATTGGGGTCACTCCAGACATCAGCGCCCTCGCTAAACTGAACAGTGGTGGAATACCTGGTGGTGCCGCCGTATGTGGTCGGGCTGATATTATGGAGCTGCTCTGGTTAAAGCCTGGAGAAGTCGAATGGAACCGCCATCGTCACGTCATCCACCGTGGTACCTGGAACGGGAACCCGCTGACTGCCGCTGCCGCCGTAGCTATGCTCAAGATTGTGGCCAAAGGTGAAGTACAGAAAACCGCCGAGGCCAGGGCAAAGAGGTTAGTCGAAGGAATGAACCGTGAAATAGGGAAACGGGGAGTTGAAGCCTGTGCTCACAATGCAACGTCAGCGGTTCATATATTTATAGGCAAATGCCAGAAGTGCGATAGAGCCATTTGCCTGGATTGCGCAAAGTCTATGCCTGCTGAGTTAGCCTATGCTTTGAATCGACATCTTCTACTCAATGGCGTGCACTTCCACAGAGGCACCCTGGGTTTGGTTTCGGCGGTGCATTCTGAAGAGGATATAGACCAGACCATTGCCGCTTTTGGTACCGCTTTCGACGGGATGATTGCGGAAGGCTTCATTGGAACGACAAAAAAAGAGGAATAATGGTTCTTCACTCGTTATAAGAAAATGTACAAATCGCTATTTTGTGAGTGCGCATGTCACACATCACTGATATAACTAGGAATCACAGGCTGCGGTCACTTTGTTCTAAAGGGGGTGCCGGAAATCCCCCTTTCCAGCATTTCGAGGTAGATTTGTTTCACTTTTTGAGTTATGGGGCCTGTTTTCCCGGATGAAATTGCTCGTCCATCTACCTCTGCAATAGAAACTATACCTCCCGCTGTGGAAGCCAGGAACAACTCATCGGCAGTGTAAAGGTCATAGGGAATCAGTCGAACCTCTAATACCTCTATGCCCTCTTTCTCAGCGATTTCAAAGACGGTGTCTCTAGTTACCCCAAGGAGCAGGTTATCCGCCGTTGGTGTGTAAATTTTACCTTCCTTGACCACAAATATATTGTAGCCTGGAGCTTCGTTGACGAAACCTTGAATATCAAGCAGTATAGCTTCATCCGCACCGGCATTCAGTGCCTCCATCTTTGCCAGAACGAGGTTGGCGTAGTTCAGGTTCTTTGCTTTTGGGTCTAAACATTGCGCCGGGGTTCGTCTCAGGCTCGTAATCCTGGCCTTTAACCCCTTTTCTTCCTTGCCGGGCTCGACCAATGACAAATAAGGTCTGGAGAACACCACCACCGACGCCTGGCAGCCCACTGGTGAAAGCAATGGGCGTGGCCCTACCCCGCGGGTGACCAGGCACTTGATGTATTGATTTTTCTCCCCGTTGGTCTCTACTACCTCGATAATCACGCCTTTTAGTTCCTCTTTGCTCAGGGGCATATCGATCTGAAACGCATGAATAGACCGGAACAGGCGGTCAACGTGCTGGTCAAGTTTAAAGATGCTACCGTTCCAGGTGCACCAGGTATCAAAGACCCCATCCCCGTATAAAACTCCATGGTCAAATATAGACAGTTTTGCCTCGCTTTGGGGGACATATTCGCCGTTTACATAGGCTATCCATTCTTCCTGTGCCATCAGATGCTCCTCCATATTATTTTGCCTTAAATTTGCTTTATTCTTTTTGTTCTGGCAATATATTGTTCTTCAAATACCTCTCGAGCTTTGTCCATAAAATCTAAGAAGCAATGTAATGTTAAATCACCGCTCACGGTGAGAGCGTATCAGGAGATTGTCGAAATAAGCCGTGTATCATGAGACAAGCTGTGGACAATGGGGCCCAGTCCAGGAGAATAAATTAAATGCCAGGCTTTATCATCTGCCCGGGTAGCCACAGGATTACCTGGGGGAAAATGGTACACAGGACAAGCGCGAACATTATTATGAAAATGTATGGTATCACCCCCCGGATTATATCAGCCGTAGTCACCCCCAGTTCTGGCGGAGCTACACCCCGGAGGACAAATATAGCGAAAGCGTAGGGAGGTGTCAGGAAGGACATCTGGAGGTTAATACAGATCATAATCCCAAACCAGACTGGGTCAAAACCAAGCACCGGGGCCAGAGGCGCCAGTATTGGGACCATGATAAAAAAGATGCCTATCCATTCGATAAAAAACCCGAGAATGAAGTAGATGAACATGACCACAGCGAAAGCACCCCAGCGCCCACCGGGAGTAGCCAGGACGAGATTTGCTATTATCTGTCCACCTCCCGCCTTGAGAAATACCCCGGTATAGGCAACAGACATGGCGCCGATGAGCATTACCATGCAGCTAATGTTTAACGAACGAAGCATGATACTTTTTAAAGTTTGCCAATTAAGCTTGTGGTGGGCAGCGGTCAGAGCTAAAGAAGCGAGGGCACCGACGGCGGCAGCCTCAGTGGGAGGGGCAATACCGGCGAAGATAGTGCCCAAAACCGACAGGATAATAATCACAGGCGGAACCGCGGACACCATGAGCAGCCTGAGTTTATGCATGACTGGTGCTGACCGCTCCTCGCGCGGCACTACCGGTGCCATACTCGGTTGCCGCCAACAGCGAATGGTAATATAAGTACAATACAGGATTGAGAGAAGAACTCCGGGCACCATAGCTCCGAAAAACAGCTTTCCAACTGAAATCCGGGCCATCGGTCCGTAAATAACCAGCATAACACTGGGCGGTATAAGAATACCCAGACTACCGCCGGCACAAATTGCACCTGCCGCCAAGCTTTTACTATAACCTCTCTTTACCATGGTAGACAGAGAGAGATTTGTAAGCACCGTGACCGAAGCGGTAATTACGCCAACACAGGCAGCCAGGACAGTCCCGAGGAGCACCGTAGTTATGGCCAGTCCTCCCCGGAGCCCGCTAAGCAGCAAGAACAGGGCATCATACATCCGGTCAGCAATTCCCGAGTATTCCAGCACTACACCCATAAAAACAAAGAGGGGTAGAGCCAGAAGGACGTAGTTGTGCAGGATGGCAAACACCTGCTGGTACATTAAGGCAAATACTTTGTCCCCAAAGGCCAGAAATCCGACGATTAACGCTACCGCACCAATTGGAACAGCCAGAGGAAAGCCAGATAAAACGGCCACGACAAGCCCGCCCAGCATTAATATGGTAACCAGCTCCGGGCTCATTTCAATCATTGTGTGTCATATCCTTTCAGTTCTATCCCTTTTAAGATGTAGATATCACGGATTAGTTTAGCCACCCCCTGGGGGATAAACAGGAAAAAACCAAAGGCCATCATGGCCCTGACCGGCCAGGCAGGCGGGTATAAATAAGTCTTGGTCATTACCTCACCTATTGAGATGGAGAAGTGTGTCCAGTACACGGCAAAGTAGGTAATGGCAAAGACCACCGGGAAAAAGAATAAAGTAGAGGTGATGATATCCACAATTGCCCTCCCTCGGGGTGAGAGGAGTCTCCAGATAACATCTACCCTGACATGTCCGCCGTGCAAATGGGTATACGCCAGACCACCGGTACAAATGGTAACACCAATCATGGTTGATATCTCATAGGAAAAAATCGTCGGATTATTCAATGCATATCGCATAAAGACTTCAAAGGAAAGCAGCAGCACCAGGGCCAGGGTAAACCACATGAATACTCTCCCCGAGTACTGGCTTATGGTCTCGAGAATATACAGTGTTTTTTTCATAAGTTATGCCATTATTTGTTCAAATCAACCCGGTTCTGAAAAAGGGATTTATTCTCGGAAGCGGCAACTTTATCGCCTGCTGTATTATTCGGTACCCAATAACTGCATCCTGACTCGATAACCTAAACTGCTCTATCTTGCCCCCCGCTTCAGGAACATTTCGAAGCGGGGGGCAAGACTGTTAGCTACTGCATAACGTGGTCACTGTGCTCTGGGCAGCTTTAACGGATGCCTGCTGAAGCCCAAAGATTCCTGAACTCACGCTGGGACTTTACAATCTTGGCAAAGTAAGAATCCGCCCCGTGTTCAGCTGACTTCTCATCGAAGAACTTCTCGGCCTCGGCGATGAACGCGTCTTCTATCGCCTTCGGAAGAGGCAGGACTTCCACGCCATAGTCTTTCCAATTCTTCAGGTATGCTGCATCCTCATCTATGATTCGGTCGTAATATGCAGTCATCTCTCCTTCGGAAATGTACTTCACTATCGCCTGCAGGTCTTCGGGAAGCGCATCCAGGGATTCCTGATTTACCAAATAGTTACAACCGTCGGAAGGGGCACGGGTGTAGGATAAGTAGAGGTAGTCTGCTACCTCCTGGAAGCCCATCTCCCAGCCCCCCCTGGCTGAAGTGTACTCGAAGGCATTGACGACGCCGCGCTGCATAGACTCATACAGCTCCCCACCAGGGAGGAAAACAGTGGATGAACCCAACCGGTCAAGGATTTCTCCACCATATCCGGCAGTTCGCATCTTCAGTTTCTTGAGGTCGTCCACGGTGTCCAATTTTACTTTGGTATACGCCCAGTCTTCCGGACCCATTAACATTTCGGCGGCAAAATATATTCCCCACTGGCTATACATATCTCGAGCATACTCATAACCTCCCCCGGTGCGGAACCAGTATGCCAGCTGTACTGACGTGAGTCCGCCAGACATCGAGTCAAAAAGGCTGGCCGCCGGGTCAAGGTGCACAGCATAGCCGCCACAAGAACTAGCCGCGTCTAACACGCCAGTCATGAGACCGTCAGTCTCTTCGCTGGCCGGTACGATAGCACCGCCAGGGAAGGCCTCGATTTTTAAGCGTCCACCACTCGCCTTGGTAAGCTTGTCGACCCATTGCAGTGTTATGGGGTCCCATGCCGGGTCACCTGGCTCGGCGAAAGATTGAAGCGTCCACTTGTATACCTTTTCCGGCTGCGATGGTGCCGGCGAGGGTACTGGTGCTGGAGCCGGTGCTGGAGCGGGCGCTGGCGCCGGTGCTGGTGCTGGTGCTGGTGCGGCACACCCGGTAGCAAGCAATCCGCCCACCAACGCTACCAGCATAAACAAAGCTAATATCTGTTTTTTACGCATTTTTACCTCCTGATATATTGAGCTTACCCTGTCTAAAAAATTTATTGTTGAAAGTCATCACCACCTTCTTCATATTTTGCGAGACAACAGTGTTCATTATGTTACATTGGACTCCTGCTCTCTGTCAATAGGATAAGTAACTGGTTTCTTTAGCTTAAAAAGTCGAAAGCCGGAATGTCTTTTTGCCCCTTGGCTTTTTCATATGCCAGCTTGGCACAGGCCATATCCTGAATCGCCAATCCGGTTGAGTCGAAAATGGTTATCTCCTGGTCGTTCTCACGCCCTTTCTTCATGCCAGCGGCTACCTCTCCCAGGGTGCTGTAAATGTTTTCAACTTTTATCTGGCCCTTCGCCGAAGGGATGTTGATTTCACCAGAATGACAGGCTTGTTCAAGTTCATCAACGACAATCTTCGCGCCGAGCAATAAATCGGCTTCTAGCTCCTGCTTCCCCTCGGCATCAGCGCCGATCGCGTTTATATGAGTTCCTGGTCTGATATACTGCTTTTTAACGAATGGTTTCCTTGATGGGGTCGTAGTCACGACGATATCAGCTTCAGCGGCGGCTTTTACAGTCTTCACGGTGTTGACCTTCAGGCTTAATTCTGTTCCCATCGCCTCGGCAAACCGGCGAGCCGCCTCTTCATTCTGGTCAAATACCTTCACCTCTTCAATAGCGGGCAGTACCAGGCTTATGGCAAGGAGTTGTGCCCTGGCCTGTCTTCCCGCACCTATCAATCCGATGACGGTTGAATCTCGGCGAGCCAGGTACTTAACGGCGATACCTCCTGCGGCTCCCGTTCGCAAGTTGGTAATTTGCGTGCCATCCATGATGGCGAGGGGATAACTGGTTTTCGGGTCACACAGAATAATTGTGGCCAATACACTGGGTAAATGATACCGGTAGTTATCTGGATATACACTTACCCATTTAACTCCGGCGATTCCATCAATGTAAGCGGGCATAGCTCTAAAATCACCATTGTGCTCCGGTAAGTTCAAGTATATCTTGGGGGGCATAATTGCCTTGCCGTGCGCCTTCAGAATAAAAACATTTTCCACTGCTTCCAGCACTTGGCTCATGTTGAGCAGTTTTTCAATTTCGCGTCTGCCGAGCAACAGCGTCTCAGGCGTTGTAGAACCTTTCCCATTCTTACTAGCGGTACCACCTGATGCAGCATTGTTTGCCATACTTCCCTCCGCCTAATCTTTTTTCTTCGCGATTCTGTCTCCGGCCAGGAACCAGGGATGAACATCGAAAAAAGTTCTCTGACCCCAGAACAGGATGAGCAGGATTAAAGCCAGCATTACTAAATCTATGACCAGTGCGCCGGTAACCGAGAGTTCGGTTATCGGTATATTTACCAGCTTGCCGAGGCAGTCACACGGCTCACCTCCAAGTCTGTTTATAATCAAAAGGCTATTGTGAGTGATAAAACCGGCAATCAGCACCAGGGAAAAAATGGCCACAAGTTTGGTGGCGATGCCGGCAATTAAGAGCAGGCCAATGGCAAGCTCTATACGCGGCAGCCAGTTAAAAACAGCCTTAGCCACAGCCTGTGTCAGAAAGTCTGGCAGGGGGATAAAGAAAATCCTGACCGTATCGGGCTGGTGTAGCAATTTACCCAGACCGGCGACAACAAAAATTAGTCCCAGGATTATACCGGCGCCTATGCTTATCCGATGCTTATGACGCAGGATGTTTTTTAAACCGCGGTTAAATAGCTGTTTTTGCCTTGCCAATGTTCCTCCGTCCTGACTGCCACTATTATAGTCCGGGCATGACCCAGATGAATACTCCTGTCTGGAAAGCGACACTGATTAGCAAAACTCATTCTCGAAATCAGTGAGGGCTTTGTTAATGATATCCAGTGCGGTGTCTATCTCACCGTTCGTGATAGTGAATGGTGGTGCCATCATAATTTCATCGCCTCCTACCCCCTGTATAACACCGCTAACCGGGTAAACCATGCATCCATTCTCCATGGCCCGCTGATGTACGCGGGAAGAAGCCAGGAGAGCCGGGTCGAAGGGCTCTCTGGTCTTTTTGTCTTTCACCAGTTCGATGCCTAAAAGCATACCTTTGCCCCGGATATCACCGACAGTAGCATGATGGGACAGCTTCTCTCTGGCTTGCTGGTGCAGATATTCACCTGACCTGGCGCTTCGCTCGACCAGTCCCTCCTTTTCGATAATATCAATCACCGCCAGGACAGCAGCACAGGAAACCGGGTTTCCCGCCGTAGTATAAGCGTTGATAAATTTAGCGCCCGTTTTTTCAAAAACCCTGGCGATATTGTCACTAACGAGCATAGCGGCCAATGGGGTGTAACCACCGGTCATGCCTTTGGCCATGGTGATTATATCGGGCTGAACACCCCAGTGGTTTATACCGAACCACTTACCCGTTCTCCCGAACCCGCATATAATCTCGTCGTCGATGAAAAGAACATCATGTTTATCGCATATTTCACGGATTATGGGGTAATATTCGGGAACAGGTACCATGCCTGCGGTTGCGGCACCGCCGATAGGCTCGGCAATAAAGGCGGAAATATACTGAGCGCCTACCTGCTTGATTAACGTATCTAAAGCCTTGGCGCAGATAACGCCGCAGGCCGGATAGCTCAACTGGTAGGGGCAGCGGTAGCACAGTGGCGCCTCTATCTTGGGCCAGCGGAATAAAATCGGGCTGAACTTTATGCGGCGACTGGTAAACCCGCTTACTGACAGCGCCCCCAATGTCATACCGTGGTAGCTCTGCCATCTTGATATCACGATGTGTTTCTCCGGCTTCCCGTTTTCCAGATGATATTGGCGGGCGAGTTTTATCGCTGATTCCGTGGCTTCTGAGCCACTATTGAGGAACTGAATTCGTGACATATTTTGAGGAGCCCTTTTGAGAATCCGCTCGGCCAGCTCCCCCTCTCGTTCATTAATCCAGAAGGGATTGAAACACAGGCTTATCTTTTTCATCTGCTCGACCACAGCCTGTGTTACTCTCTGGTCGCCATGTCCTATACAGCAAGCCTGCGGACTACCGGAAAAATCGATATATCTTTTACCGTCCTGGTCAAAGAGATAAATACCTTCCCCGTGGTCGCAGATGCGTTCCGCGGGTAGTGGTGATAGCACGCCGAATAGTCTGCCTCTCGCCTTTTTCGCTGTTTCCAATCGGTTTAACATTTCCCCGTTTTCCTCCTTTTTCACCCTGGATTTGACGCGTCATTAATACCTATCTTTCGGCCTTATTTTACGCAACACCACTTTTTATTTCAATTCAGCTTCTATATAAATTTTTGCTTTCTGGTTTATAATTACCTAGTATTAGATAGCTCACCAGCGTATTTCACAAGGGCGCAAAGAGAGGTCCGCTTGGGTAACCGAACTGGTTCATATTCGACAGAAAATAAAAAACCGCTATTTCGATATGATTACATTGTAGTTGCCGTTGCTTTCCTGATTACAGCCATAATGTGGGGGACATTTCACTCGTTTGGTGTTTTTCTCAAACCACTGGCCACCGAACTTGGGTGGACGATGGCAACCACATCGGGCGCCATCTCTCTTTCTTTCATCTTGCTGGGCATCCTTGGCATTATCGCCGGAAAATTGACCGACAAATTTGGCCCCAGAATTGTGGTGGTGACCTGTGGCCTTTTGCTGAGTTCAGGCTATATGTTGATGTCTCAGGTCAATGCTATCTGGCAGCTGTATCTCTTCTACGGAGTATTGATAGGTGCCGGTATGAGTGGCTGTGTCCCATCATTGATGTCTACGATAGCCAGGCGGTTTTTAAAAAGAAGAGGCATGATGACCGGCATTGCCATTTCCGGTTTGGGTGTAGGTATGTTGATAATGTCACCAATGGCCAACTGGCTTATCTCTGTGCATGGCTGGCGTAGCTCTTATATCATCATCGGAGTCATGGTGCTGGCATTGGTTGTTGTCCCGGCACAGCTGCTCAGGAATTACCCGGGGCAAACGGGACAATTCATACATGGCAGGAATACAGAGAGAGACGATTTGCAGAAGACCGGGTTTTCCTTTATGGAGGCAATTCATAGCCAGCGGTTCTGGATGCTTGGTGTGGCGTTGATATGTTTGTTTCTGGGCATAGAGGCGGTTCTGGTACATATTGTGCCCCATGCCATAGGTTTGGGAATCTCCGCAGCCAATGCCGCCATTATTTTAGCTGTTATCGGCGGGTTAAGTACGGTTGGCAGAATTGTAATGGGTAGTGCCAGTGACCGGATTGGGAATAAGCCAGCCTTAATTATTTGCTTCGTTTTAATCTTAATTGCTTTACTCTGGCTGCTGGTGGCCAAAAAGTTGTGGATGCTCTACATTTTTACGGCAATATTTGGTTTTGGCTATGGTGGCTCAGCCGCGCTGCTCTCACCAATCGTCGCTGAGCTATTTGGGTTGAGTTCACACGGTGCCCTCCTGGGCGTTATTCTTTTTATGGTTACCATCGGCGAGGCCAGCGGCCCTATTCTGGCTGGTTCTATCTTTGATGTTACCGGCAGCTATAGCACGGCTTTCTTACTTTGCGCTTTGGTAGTTGTGCTCGGTTCGATGCTGGTCTCATTTTTAAAACCAGCTCGAGCGTAGTCTTCACCAGGTATTAAGCAATAAGCCAGATAATAGTCAGGCGCTTTGAGGGCCTCCCCCCGGACCCGCCCTGTTTCCACCGTATCAGGTGGTCGTGAGTTTTAATTTCACGCCTATGGTCGGGGTGGTCGGATTTGAACCGACGACCACCTGAACCCCATTCAGGTGCGCTACCTGGCTGCGCTACACCCCGACACACTGTATGCTACCACGTTTTCA
>JADHXF010000054.1 GCA_016783105.1 Dehalococcoidales bacterium
TCGGCTCCTTTCAAACTGTTGAAGCCATGAAAATTCTGACCGGCGCCGAGGAAATAAACCGCGATGTTATTTACCTCGATGTCTGGCAGGGAACTTTCGAGCGTTTCCGGCCCCGTTTCCGACCGGACTGTCCTGCCTGTAAAGGCAGTTATGAGTTTTTAAAGAGGCAGTTCGGCGTGAGAGCGACCACGCTTTGCGGCCAATACTCGGTACAGGTCTTCGACCCCAGGATGGAAAAAATCTCTCTGCCTGAACTGGCGAAACATCTTAAAGCATCGGGTGAAGTGAGCTATAAAGAAAACATGATAAATTTCAAGGTCAACGGTCATAAAATGGTAATTTTCCCGGACGGCCGGCTCATTCTGCGCAACAGTTTTGACGAGCCTCTGGCAAGAGAGCTGTACGTCAAATACATCCATGGATGAGCTATAACAATATCAGATACAGGAGTTAATGGAGATGGCAAAGACAAATTTTAATAAAGTAGCAAAACTTAAATATAAAGGGATAGAAATACCGGAGCTGACCCGGGGCATCGCCAGGGACTCAAGCGAGCTCATCGGGAACACACCACTGGTTAGACTAAATCGAGTCACCAGGGGGGCACTGGCTGACGTCGTCGCCAAACTTGAATCTTTCAATCCGGCTGGCAGTGTCAAGGACCGCATCGGCGTGTCCATGATACTGGACGCTGAAGCAAAGGGGCTGATAAACAAAGACACGGCCATTATTGAGCCTACCAGCGGCAATACCGGCATTGCCCTCGCCTTTGTCTGCGCGGCCAGAGGATACCGGCTGATTCTCACCATGCCCGATACGATGTCCGTGGAGCGCCGGCAGTTACTGGCTATCTTTGGCGCAGAACTGGTCTTGACGCCCGGGTCGGAGGGGATGAAGGGGGCCATCAGAAAGGCGGAAGAACTGGCTGCGGAAACCCGTAACTCCTTTATTCCACAGCAGTTTAAAAATCCAGCCAACGTGGAAATACACCGTCTCACTACCGCTGAAGAAATCTGGCGTGATACTGAGGGCCAGGTGGATATTCTGGTTTCAGGAGTTGGCACTGGTGGCACCATTACCGGGGTGGCCGAGGTTATCAAGTCAAGGAAACCCGAGTTTAAGGCCATCGCCATCGAGCCGGTTGACTCTCCAGTACTCTCCGGAGGTAAACCAGGCCCGCACAAGATTCAGGGCATTGGCGCCGGCTTTGTCCCCGATATCCTCCGAACCGACCTGGTTGATGAAATAATCAAGGTGGCCAACGAAGATGCCGGCAACATGGCGAGAAGGCTAGCTAAAGAAGAGGGAATACTGGCCGGCATATCTTCCGGTGCCGCCGCCTGGGCAGCTTTGGAAGTGGCCAAAAGGCCGGAAAATAAAGATAAACTTATCGTAGTTGTATTACCAGATACAGGGGAACGTTATTTATCTACCTGGCTTTTCCAGGATGTTCTTTAAGTTACCGGATTTCACGGCATAAAGAGGCTAGACGTGTTTGGAATTTTAACAGAAGATATTCAGACTGTTTTTACCCGGGGAGTGGCATCGGGTGGAATGGGGATAAAGGCGCGCAGGGGGGTGATGACGCTATGGGTCATGACTGGCCCGAAAGGGCAAGCCGGGTGAGAACATTTAATTCAAGAAAGGAACAGAAAAAGTGAAAACTATTGCCGAAATCAACGACAAAATCCGAGAAGGTCAGGCGGTGGTCGTTACCGCTGAGGAGATAATCGATATTGCGGAGAAGAAGGGCACCGCAAAAGCCGCCCAGGAAGTAGATGTAGTCACCACCGGGACCTTTGGCCCAATGTGTTCCTCGGGCGCCTACTTCAATGTCGGCCATGCCAAGCCGAGAATAAAGCTCGGTGGGGGTAAAGTTTACCTCAACGAAATTCCAGTTTACGCCGGGTTCGCCGCGGTGGACATCTTCCTCGGGGCAACCGCCATCCCGGATGACGACCCGAGAAACAGAACCCACCCCGGTGATTTCAGCTACGGCGGCGGCCACGTCATCGAGGAGCTTGTCGCCGGGAAGGACGTCAGGCTTGAAGCCACCGCCTACGGCACGGACTGCTATCCCAGGAAAAAGCTGGAGACCTGGCTCAATATCCAGGACCTCAACGAAGCGGTTTTATTCAACGTGAGAAATGCCTACCAGAACTACAATGTAGCGGTAAATCTATCGGATAAGACCATTTACACGTATATGGGCATACTCAAGCCCCGGCTGGGAAACGCCAACTACTGCAGCGCCGGCCAGCTATCACCCTTGCTGAATGACCCACACTACAAGACTATCGGCATCGGCACCAAGATATTCCTGGGAGGAGACATCGGGTATGTCGCCTGGCAGGGAACGCAGCATAACCCCGGCGTTCCCCGAGGGGACAATGGCGTGCCGAAACGACCGTCCGGAACGCTGGCCGTGATTGGTGACTTAAAGCAAATGAAGCCGGAATGGCTCCGCGGAGCCACCTTTCTAGGCTACGGCTGCACCATCACCGTGGGCATTGGCGTCCCCATACCGATACTCTCCGAGGAAATCCTCACCTACACACTGGTGAAAGACTCCGACGTCGTCGCCCCTATCGTCGATTATTCCGAGGCATATCCCCAGAGAAAGCCCGATAACCTTGGAGAGGTAAGCTACGGACAGCTTAAAACCGGACGGATAAAGGTTGACGGTAAAGACGTTCCCACCACTTCGTTGTCCAGCTATTCCAAAGCGGTGGAAATCGCCAATATCTTGAAAGACTGGATACAGAGAGGAGAATTTCTCCTGACCGAACCGGTAGCACCACTGCCCGGGGCCGAGTCCGGCATCAAGTTCAAGAACCTTGAAGAGCGGCCGCAACGGGAATCGTAAAGAGTTTATCCAACATACCTGTAGAGGGTCATCGTTTATGTCGGGCCCTCTACGGGTATGAGGGGAAGCGTATAGGGAAAACTATGGAAGTAATAGATAATATTCCAGTCAAGTTAGAGCTTGATGATGTGGTAAAGAAAACGCGTCTTCGCAATGTGAACGAGGATGTTAAGGAAATTATTCATGAATTATTTGACACGGTTCGTCCTATAGCTAAGCCAAAAGCTGTATTTGAGATTTCTTGCGTTGATAATAAGCAGGGAGACTCGTTAGATATTGGAGGTATAAGATTTACCAGCCATGTTCTGAGAGTTAATTCGGATAAGGTAGAAAGAGTTTTTCCGTATATAGTAACTTGCGGTAGAGAAATAGATGAAATAAAAATTCCACAATCTCAATTGCTGAAACAATATTTCCTGGACCAGATTAAGGAGATAACAGTACGCTCAGCACTTAGCTATCTGCATGATTATATACGAGCTAATCATGCCTGTTGACAGATGTCAAGAATGGCGCCAGGTTCTGGCGCCGCCGATGTTTGGCCGATAACACAGCAGAAAGAGCTGTTTTCTATCTTTGGTAACGTTGAAGACCTAATTGGTGTGCGATTGACAGACAAGTATCTAATGATACCAATAAAATCGGTTTCTGGAATATTCTTCCAGACGAAAACTACCTTTATAACTTGCCAATTATGTCCGAGGGAAGCATGTATTGGAAGAAGAGCAGAGTATGACCTGGGTCTAGTCGGAAAATACCGAGAAGAGATGATTACTCAAGAATAGGCTGTGGTTGCATCGAGGTTAGAACCTGCGGCAAAACAAACCACATAATTATTGCAGATAAAACCTTACGTGAAAGACAATAATTTAGTGTTGATACGGTCAAAGTTGCTGTCCCCATGAAAGAGTCCGGTTATAATGTTAGTAAAATAGGGGCAAGTGTTAAATGAGAAGTATATTATGAGATACGCGACGTCGTTTGAAAATGGGGAGAGTATAGGCGGCAGCGTAACAATAAACTCGTACTTATGCTACTTACGATTATTCAATTGAGAACAAAAGCTCAATGAGTATAGCTAGTGTCTTAACTGATCGTTTGATTGAGTCCATATCCTGATTTGAACCGGATGTGCTATCTACCCATTTTTCTAGTTCAGCTGACAGGTCAAGTATTACCTTTCTTAGTTCCCCGGTGGTTTGCTTATTTTTAAGTGCACTTACCTCTTTAATAATCTCAGGGGTAGCTATTGGGTTCAATTGTTCTAAAGCCACAGAAACCTTGAGTTCGCTCAACCCTTGCTGTAGCTCTCTTACTTTTTGTCTTTGCTCAGCGTGGTCTTGTTCTGCTTTGGTTTGCTCTCGCTCTACCCTGGTGATCTCTTTGGACAGCCGCAAGAGCTCTTCTAATCCACTTTCGGTAGATTTCGATTCCATTTCAACTTGTCCGCTATTGATATGACCTGTCTCTATAAAGGATACCACTTCTTAAGTTAGAGTTACCAGCATTCTAGCCTCAGGAGCAGGCGGCCGCGGGGTATGTGCTGCTATCGCGGCACGCTGCATAAAATCTCCACACGAATTGTCCGCTTCGGAAGTTCAGGAAGAATTAATTCGACAGGGAGCTGATTTGGGGGGTCAATAGATACGTGTCGAGGTGGAAATGAAGGCAGTTGCTGCCCCAGAGGCTACAATACCGTTGGCACTAACTTAAAAATCGGGCCATTTGATGTGGGCAGGTCAGGCTCACCTGTGCTACGACAAAGTGCGCAAGACATTTTCCCTTAAACTTCCAGCCGGTTAAACGCCTTCTCAATCGCCCCGATAGTAAAGTCGATATCCTCCTCGCTATGGGCCGTGGAAATAAACGCCGCCTCAAACTGTGAGGGTGGCCAGTATACTCCCTCGGACAGGAGTTGCTGGAAGAATCGACCAAAAAGCTTCGTGTCGGCCTGTGATACTGATTCGTAATCAAGTACCGGATTACCCGTGAAAAATACGGTGAGCAGTGAGGCAAGTCGGGAGATGTTCAACTTGAAATTCAAAGAACCAGCTACCCTGGTAATGCCTTCCTCAAGACGGGAAGTGGTGCTTTCTAGTTGTTCATAGACTCCGGGCTGACTTAAGACCTTCAGGGTCTCAATCCCTGCGGTCATCGCCAGGGGGTTTCCAGACAGTGTACCCGCCTGATAAACCGGGCCGGTTGGTGCCATCATCTTCATAATCTCTCTTTTGCCCCCGTAGGCACCTACCGGTAGTCCGCCGCCAATAACCTTGCCCAGGCAGGTCAGGTCCGGAGTTATGCCATATATGGCCTGCGCTCCTTCATAAGCTACCCTGAAACCGGTAATGACCTCGTCAAAAATGAGGAGAGCACCGGAGCGGCTGGTCAGGCTACGCAGGTTATCCAGAAAACCGGGTTGGGGCGGTACTACGCCTATATTGGCCGCCACTGGCTCCACGATGACCGCGGCAATTTCTTCAGGGTAATGCTGGAATAACTCGGCTACGGCATCATCGTTGTTATAGGGTGCTACCAGTGTATTCTGGGCGTAACTGGTCGGCACGCCGGGAGAGTTAGGCAAGCTTAAAGTGGCCAGCCCCGAGCCACCTTTCACCAGTAATCCATCGGCATGGCCGTGATAGCCGCCGGCGAATTTAACTATCTTATCCCGGCCGGTAAAGGCCCTCGCCAGGCGCAGTGCCGTCATGGTGGCTTCGGTACCGGAGTTAACAAAGCGAATCATCTCGATGGAGGGGATGGCGGTGGAAATCATTTTTGCCAGGATTACCTCCAGCTCCGTTGGGGCACCAAAGCTGGTACCCCGCTCTGCCGCCCGTTTCAACGCGTCAATTACCTGCGGATGGGAGTGCCCCAGAATTAACGGTCCCCAGGAGCAGACGTAGTCAATGAACTCGTTGCCGTCCTCATCATAGATTCGCGAACCTTTACCTCTAGCTATGAACGGCGGTGTACCACCTACGGCTTTGAAGGCGCGCACCGGGCTATCGACACCGCCCGGTAAATAATTTTGAGCTTCCTGAAAGATTTTTTGGGAACGTGCGAAATTCATGAAGGCCTCCTTATGTTATACGTAGCCATCGGGCAGCGTCCTTGGCGTGATAGGTCAGTATGATATCCGCTCCGGCTCGTTTGATGGCAGTGAGAGTTTCCAGTACCACGTTCTGTTCATCCAGCCAACCGCGCTGGGCGGCAGCTTTCACCATGGCATACTCCCCGCTGACGTTGTAGGCAGCCAGGGGGTAGTTAAAGTTATCACGTACCTGCCGGATTACGTCCAGATAGGCCAGGGCCGGTTTGACCATGATGATGTCGGCGCCCTCGGCAATGTCTTGCTCTACCTCCCGCAAAGCTTCTCGCACGTTGGGCGGGTCCATCTGGTAGGCACGGCGGTCGCCAAACTGCGGGGTTGATTCCGCGGCTTCCCGGAATGGCCCGTAGTATGCCGAAGCGTACTTGGCAGCATAAGAGAGGATGGGGATATGCTGAAATCCCTTTTCGTCCAGCACCTCCCGAACTGCCTTTACCCGACCATCCATCATATCCGAAGGCGCAACGATATCAGCACCGGCTTCCACGTGCGATATGGCCATTTTGGCCAGTAATGGTAAAGTCCGGTCATTATCTACCTGTCCATCGGCAACTATGCCGCAGTGACCGTGACTGGTATACTCGCAAAGGCAGACATCGGTTATCACCAGCATTTCGGGGGCGGACTTCTTGATGGCTCGTATCGCTTGCTGGATAACTCCTTCCGGGAGGTAGGCTGAGGAGCCAGTTTCATCCTTGTCTTCCGGGATGCCGAAGAGGAGAACGGCAGGGATTTTCAGGCTCGCCACCTCTTCTATCTCTCGCGACAGCTGGTCTGGCGAGTAGCGAAAGATGCCGGGCATTGAAGTTATTTCCTGTTTTATGCCCCTGCCTTCCGCGACGAACATCGGGTAAATGAAGTCGTCAACGTCAACCCTATTTTCCCGGACCAGGGATCTTAATGGCTCTGTCCGGCGCAGACGGCGCAGGCGCAACTGAGGAAAGACTGACATCTAAATCTCCTTTCCGAAGTGCTCTTCTATGGCCGTTACCAGGCCAGGTATGGTCTGCTCTTTAGCCATAATAGCTACTTTCAGCCCGGCCCTGGCCGCAGTCTCCGCTGTTTTGGGGCCGATGCAGGCAATTTTGGCGCTGTTCATCGCTGGCGGCTCTCCGGAAAACGCTGCCACCAGATTGGTAACCGTTGAAGAACTGGTGAAAGTAATAACATCGATTTCGCCAGAGATAAGCATTTGTTTTGCCCGGGCAATGGCTTCGGTTGTCGGAACAGTCCGATAGACAGCTATCTCGTGCACTTCAGCACCAAGCTGGCTAATTCCCTGAACCAGCTCTTTATCCGCTATGTCGGCCCGGGGCAATAAAAAGCGCTGCCCGTTGATATTTTGCTTTTTCAGTCCGGCGATGATACCTTCGCCGGTATAAACTTCGGGAATATAATCAGGCATTATTCCCTTAGCTTCCAGGGCTTGAGCCGTGGCCGGCCCGATGACGCCAACTTTGAGCATACTAAAGGCACGGCTGTCGAGCTTTAATTCGTGTAGCCGCTGCCAGAAGGCGGCTACGCCGTTGACGCTGGTAAATATTATCCAGTGATAGCGTTTCAGATTCGAAATAGCCCGGTCCAGCTCAGAGATGTCAGTTACCGCCTGGATGTCAATTGCCGGGAGCTCTATCGGCAGAGCTCCACGCTCGGCTAGAAGCTGGTTTAAGGCGCTTGCCTGATGGCGTGCCCTGGTAACCAGGATTCGTTTCCCAGAGAGAGGGCGGTTATCAAACCAGCGTAGCTTTTCCCTGAGCCTGACCACCTCCCCGACGACAATAACCGCCGGGGGGGTAAGACGATGCTTTTTCACCTCGGCCACAATATCCTTGAGGCTGCCGGTGACCGTTTTCTGCTCTGGATTGGTTCCCTCTCTAATCACAGCTACCGGCGTGCCGGGTGGTCTGCCATGCTCAATTAACCTGGTCACTATCTGCGGCAGGTTTTTCATACCCATAAGAAAGACCAGGGTGTCCACTCCAGTAGCCAGCTTCTCCCAGTTAATGCTTGAGCTGTCCTTGCCGGGGTCTTCATGTCCGGTAATGACGGCAAAGGATGACGACAGTTCACGGTGAGTAACCGGGATACCGGCATAAGCGGGCACCGCTACCGCCGAGGTTATCCCCGGCACCACCTCAAAATACAGGCCGTTCTGCACCAAAACCTCGGCTTCCTCGCCACCCCGCCCCAGGACAAAAGGGTCACCACCCTTGAGCCGCACTACCGTCTTGCCTTCCCTGGCTCTGGTTACCAGCAGGCGGTTTATCTCGGCCTGCGGTCTGGTATGCTCCCCCGCGGTCTTGCCCACATATATCCTCTCTGCCTCTTTGGGCGCTGAATTAAGGAGGCCCTCATCAAGCAGGCGGTCATAAATGATGGTGTCAGCTTTCCTGAGGCACTCAAGTCCCTTGAGTGAAATCAGGCCAGGGTCGCCGGGCCCCGCCCCCACCAGATAGACCTTACCCGCTTTCATCTTTCTCTGCCTCAGCCATAAATTCTGCTGCCCCCATCGCGAGCAATTTTTGCGCCAGCTTCTCTCCCAGTTTTTCTGGCGTGGCGGCACTCCCTTCTTCTGAACCGCGTAATACTTTCCTCCCTCTGACCTCGGCGACCATTCCCTCCAGCCTCAATGTGCTGCCGTTTACCGTTCCCAGGGCAGCAATCGGCGCCCGGCAACCGCCGCCAAGGGCGCTGAGAAAGGCGCGCTCGGCAGTGACGCTCTGCCAGGTAGGCCGGTGGTTTAGGAGAGCAACAGTTTCGGCAAGCTCTTTATCATCCGAGCGTGCCTCTATGGCCAGTGCCCCCTGGCCCACTGCCGGCAGGAAATAGTCCAGTGGCAGGTATTCGCTTATTTTCTCTTCCCAGCCAAGGCGGTGCATCGCCGCGGCCGCCAGTATTACACCGGCGAACTCACCATCGGCGACCTTGCGCAGACGGGTGTCCACGTTCCCTCTGATGTTACATGCCTCCAGGTCAGGACGGCAGAGGCCAAGCTGAACGGCTCGTCTCAGGCTGCCGGTGCCTATTCTGGAGCCGGGAGCAAGTTCAGCCAGTTTCTGTCCCCCAGAGATGAGCACATCCCGGGGGTCGAGTCTTTCCGTTACTGCTAGCAGGGCCAGCCCCGGGGGAATCTGCGTCGGCATGTCCTTGAGGCTGTGCACTGCTAAATCAATCCGGCCGCTGAGCAAAGCATCCTCCAGTTCCTTGATAAAAACGCCAATGCTGGACATATGGTCGAGCTGGATATGGCGGTCGCGGTCGCCCCTGGTTATTATTTTGTTGATGACAACCTCAATATGAGGATTTGTCTCTCTGATTTGGGCCACCACTGACTCTGCCTGGATAAGGGCGAGCTTACTGCCCCGTGAACCGACGACGATTCTTCCTTTCACCTTACGGCTCCATATCCAGTCGGAAAAGCTCGTTTACTATTTCCGCCTGCTCTCCGTTAGTATTGGTGTTTTCCTTAAGATAACTTATCGGGTTCTGGAGAATTCTGGTCACAATCGACTTGGTCATCGCGGCCAGGTTAGCTTGCTCTTCATCAGACAGAGGACGCAATTTCCTCAGTGTTTTGTTCAGTTGGGCACTGCGTATATCCTCAGCCTGTTTCATTAGGGCAGTGATGACAGGTCTGACCTCAAGAGCGCGCCACCAGGCGTTGAATTCAGCCATCTCAGCCTCGATGATTTTGGCAGCCCTCTCAACCTCTTCTTTCCGCTGCTTTTGGTTTTGTTTTGAAATCCTGGTGAGGCCGTCAATGTTGTACAGGAAAACATTTTTTATCTGCGCCACTGCTGGCGCCACATTCCGGGGTACGGCAATATCAATTATCACCAGAGGAAGTTCGGGACGGTGCTTCATGGCAGTCTCCACATGACTCTCATCCAGTAGCCAGTGAGGAGCGTTGGCGCAGGCGACCACCAGATTACAGGTGTTCAGCTCTCCTGCCAGCTCATTCATGCTGATGGGCAGCCCGCCCAGTGCCGCCGCGAGGGTTGAAGCTCTCTCCCGGGTACGGCTGGCAATAGTGATTTGGGAGACTCCCCTGTCTTTAGCTGCTTTTGCTGCCAGCCTCCCCGCTTCGCCGGCACCGATGACCAGCATTTTGCAGTTTGCCAGGTCACCAATGCTCCTGGCAGCCAGGTCCACGGCCACGGAACTTACCGAGAAGGCATTCCGGCTGATTCCGGTTTCTTCACGAACCCGCCGACCGGTTCTGATGGCATCCTGGAATAGGCGGCGCAGTGGCAGACTGACCATCTTTGCTTTCTCGGCGACTTCCAGAGCTTGCCTTACCTGTCCCAGAACTTCATACTCACCGACAATCATTGAGTCGAGCCCGCCGGTAATACGGAACAGGTGCTCAACGGCGACCTCGCCCTCAAAGGCGTAGGTATATCGGCGCAGAGTGGCATCCGGGATATCCAGGTGATTCTGCAAGAAGTTGAGGCTTAATTCCCTGGCATGGCTGCCGTTATTGGTAACAGTGTAAACCTCGGTGCGGTTACAGGTGGACAGGATTACTCCCTGCGAGACCTGGGAGCGGAACAACTCCAGTGAATCACCAAGCTTTCCCGCCCGGACGGCCACCTTTTCCCGGACGGCCACCGGTGCCGTACGATGATTTATCCCTACCAGACTTATCTGCATCTCAATTAGGCTGCCTTAATCGTTACTTTTACTTTTTAGATTGCTGAGCAGGATGGCCCTGGCTTTTTCCTCGTCTCCTCTGCTTATTAACTCAAGAAGCAGGTCAAGGTCCAGGGCTTTCTGCCAGCGGTCGCCATCAACCTTCATCCCTTCCCGTTTCACTTCAGCGCGAACCTCACCGATGAGGTGGATGAGCGAGGCATACT
>JADHXF010000055.1 GCA_016783105.1 Dehalococcoidales bacterium
TGATCCGCTCCAGGATGGCAGCAAACAGATCTCTGGACACCGCTACCTCGGCCAGTTGGAAGATAATCTGCCGGGCATGACGTACAATCCGTCCCCCCATCTTGATCAGTTTCACTTGAAGGCTCCGAAGTGACCAGTCGTTGATTGCCTTCGGCAAGCATAGCCTGCGCAGGAAATTACCCAGATTGTAGGCCAGGATGAAAAGCTGCAGCCGTACCTGGTTAGCAACAAACCGGTGGCAGGAGAGCCTGGTCCAGTTTAGGGCATACTTGCCCTCCTTAATCCACTGCTCTGCCGTCCCACGCCTGTTGTAGAAGTGCACCACACCCTCAGGCTTGGCGGAGAGGTTGGTCACGACAAAGCCTACTCGGGGGAATAGCTGTCCCCGGTGCCACTCTACTTTGGCTACCACCCGCCTGGGATGCTCCCAACTCCCCGCCTTATACTGGAAGTCGTGGTAGCGGATTACGGGCTTCTCAGATAACTCCCCTTCCGGACGTTTCAGCAGGTGCTTAATCTCTCGTTCCAAGATATCGTTGGCTGGCAGACGAATGGCGTACAGGAAACTGTGCTCCTCCAGATACAGGTAAACCTCAGGCTTCGCAAAGGCAGCATCTGCCCTGAAATACAGACGCACTCCAGTCTTTCCATACCGTTTGAAGATGGGCTCCAATGCCTCTCGCCACCCCTCGGCACTGTGCACATTGCCTGGCCTGAGGACTGCTCCCTCACAATCCCCAAACTGGTTAAAACAGAACAGGGGATGGTAGCAGACACACTCAAAATGACCATTGTAGGCTGCTCCTTCCTGCTCTCCATACACGGGGCTCTCCGAGCTGTCCATATCCAGGATGATCCTATGGTGCCGTGTTCGAGTCATCGCATGATCTACCCATTCAGCGTTCAGTTGCCCCAGTCCTCTCAGGTTCTCCTCGGTAATAAGGACTTCGGTCTCAAATCGGCTCAGGGTATTGGTGCTGGCTGCCTGCTTCTCCAGGGCACGGCGACCAACCACCGCTTGCATAGCGGGATCTCTAGCCAGCCGTACCGCATCATTGGTGTCCTCGTATCCTGCCAGGCGACTATACACTGACTGCCGCAACAGGGACACTAGCTCATGCTGCACATTCCTGCCACCGCGGGTCTCTTGTAGATAGGTCGGTGCCATCTCCGCCAATCCCAGTACCCCATCCAGTTCTCGACAGGCCAGCAGCCCTGCATCCGAGGTTATCCTGGCCCCGTGGAACTCCAGCCTCAGCCGCTTATCGAATTGGAGCTTCAGTACCTCCCTGGTCTTTTCACCCATTGGGTTCCTCCAATTAGCCCCATCTGATGAAGCTAAACAAGGGGCTTTTGAAGCTATTTTACCATAGGAGCCTGCCTATGTTCCCAGTTTGATATGGGAAATGCGGGTTAGAAGCATCCAGAACACGATTTGATAGCTCTGCGTTATGTCAAATATATACCCGGCGAGGAACGGGCCGGCAGCACCTCCGAGAGTACCAGCAAAGTAAATGATGCCGAAAATAACACCGTGCGCTCTGGTACCGAATAGCTCGGCAGCCATCGGCGAAACCATGACAAAGAAACCGCCATGAGCAAAGCCATAGATAACGGCAAACAGGTAGAACATCCACAGTTCCCTGACGATCTGCAACCAGATAAAACTGGCTATGATAATAATAAAGCAGATAATCCACGACCTCTTGCGGCCTATTTTGTCGCTGGCGGTACCCATGATGAACCTGCCCGTCATGCTAACGCCGCCGATAGTGGACAGAACGCCGGCGGCCCCGGTCGCTGATAGGCCAACATCGGTGGCATGCGGCACGATATGAACGACGATGGTGAGCAAGCAATAAATTGCGGAAAAATAGGCCAGACTGATTATCCAGAACTGTCTTGTCCGGACTACCTCACGGAGGGATAAACCCGACTCCATCGATTCAGAAGCGGTTGACACTGTACTTTCTGCACCATCGGGAAGCAGGCCCATTTGCTGCGGGTTCCGTCGGAACAACAGAGCAATCAAGACGAAAAGAACGAGAGCTGCGGCGCCAATAATAAGATAGGAAGAACGCCAGTCATAAGCGGCAATCAGTGCCGTGGCAATCAGCGGCACCATCAGCTGTCCGGCATCGGTACCTACTTTGACAACGCCGGTCATCATGCCCCGTTTGCGGACAAACCACCGGGCAACCGTTGACAGAGTAACGATATCGTGACTGGCCATGCCCGTGCCGACGATGACACCGTAGAACAGGTACAGCTGCCACGGAGCCTGGAGCAGCGACATCAGCAGACAACCCCCGCCGAGGAAAAGGCCGGAAACTACCATGATGACCCGCGGCCCGAAACGGTCATTTAGCCGACCAGCAAATATCCCCATAAAGCCAACAAAGAGCGTAGCGAGCGATGAGGCACCGGAAATCATCGCCCTTGACCAACCAAACTCGTTCAGCAGGGGCTTGAAGAAAATGCCATAAGTAAAGAACGCGCCAACGCTAACCAACTGTATGGCAAAGCCGGCCGCCACAATGACATAGCCATAAAAAAAAGGGGGCTGCTTTTGCTCCATCATACTTAATTCTTAAATACCTGAATCGTGATATGAAATGGTTCTAGCCGGTCAGCGCCGGCGCAACATTTTTAGACAGCACTCTACCCAGATACTGTCCGGTGGCCGAGCTCTTCACCTGTGTTATCTCTTCTGGAGTTCCGGTAGCAACCACATAACCCCCCAGGTCTCCGGCGCCGGGGCCAAGGTCGATGATATGGTCAGCGTTCTTGATTACGTCCAGGTGGTGCTCGATAACCACCACCGTATTACCCGTCTCCACGAGCCGCTGCAGCACCGTCAGCAGCGCCGCCACGTCTTCGAAAGAGAGCCCGGTGGTCGGTTCATCCAGAATGTAAAGCGTTTTTCCGGTAGCGCGGCGTGACAGCTCGGTGGACAGCTTCACGCGCTGTGCTTCCCCTCCGGAAAGTGTTGGCGCTGGCTGGCCGAGGTGGATATAGCCTAATCCAACGTCACGCAGCGTTTGAAGCTTTTTCCTTACCTTGGGGAAGTTGGTGAAGAAGGCAAGCGCCTGTTCCACCGTCATGTCAAGGACTTCGGCGATATTCTTATCCTTGAACCGTATCTCCAGCGCCTCCCGGTTATAGCGTTGGCCCTTGCATACCTCGCAGGGAACGGTGACATCGGGAAGGAACTGCATCTCAATCTGGATAAACCCTTCCCCGCGGCAGGCCTCGCAGCGTCCCCCTTTCACGTTGAAAGAGAAGCGACCCGGCGCATAACCCCTCAGCCGGGCCTCGGGAACGGCGGCAAAAAACTCGCGAATTGGCGTAAACATACCGGTATAGGTAGCCGGGTTGCTCCGCGGCGTACGACCAATCGGCGACTGGTCAATATTGACCACCTTATCGACATGCTCCATACCGACGATTTCGTCACAGTCGCCGGCCCTCTCCCGCGACCGGTAGAAAACCTGGGCGAGTTTCCGGTACAGAATCTCATCAATTAAGGTGCTCTTACCACTGCCGGAGACGCCGGTAACACAGACAAACTTGCCCAGCGGGATACGGACCTCAATATCCTTCAGATTATTCTGCCTTGCCCCCCGGACCACGATTTCACCACCATTGCCGGGACGTCGCCTGCCGGGCACCGGAATCTGCCTGGTGCCGCTGAGGTACTGGCCGGTGACTGATTCCACGCTGGCCATAATATCAGCCAGCGTGCCCATGGCCACAATCTTCCCGCCGCGTTCCCCCGCCCCCGGCCCCATATCGATGATGTGGTCGGCGGCGCGCATCATGGCTTCATCGTGCTCAACGACCAGTATCGTATTGCCCAGATCCCGCAACCGTTTCAGGGTATTAATGAGGCGGGCGTCATCTGCCGGGTGCAGCCCCACGGTGGGTTCATCGCAGATGTACAGCACACCCATGAGCCCGCTGCCAATCTGCGTGGCCAGCCGTATCCGCTGCGCTTCGCCACCGCTCAAGGTCGCAGAGGCGCGGTCAATGGTCAGATATTCAAGACCCACATCTTTCAGGAAGCCAAGTCGCGACTGAATCTCCTTTAAAATTTCCCGGGCAATCATCTTCTCCCGCTCACTGAGCACCTTGTCGCCAATTTCGGTTACCCACTCCAGCTCGTGCACCACCGACATTTCGCCGACATCCATAATATCCCGGCCGCCGATGGTCACCGCCAGCGATTCCGGTTTCAGCCGCTTGCCCTGACAAACGGGACACGGCGTGGAGACCATGTAGCGTTCAATGTCCGCCCGCGAGTTCTCCGATTCGGTGTCACGGTAGAGACGCCCCATTCTGGGAATCACGCCTTCAAAACCACTGAAATGCTCCCTGACCCGCCCGAAACGACTCCGATACCGGTACCATTCCCCCTCTTCGCCATAAAGCAACAGGTTCAGTTGTTTCTCCGTGAGGTTCTTGACCGGGGTGTTCAGTGAGAAATCGTAATTTCTCGCCAGCGAATCGAGCTGATAGAAGTACCACGATTGAAACTGCCAGGGGCGAATTGCCCCCTCAGCAATGGACAAATCCTTATTTGGGATAACCAGCTCGGGGTCGATTTCCAGCTTGACCCCAAGGCCGGAACATTCCGGGCAGGCGCCGTGCGGGCTGTTGAAACTGAAAGTGCGGGGCGTTATCTCGCCGAGGCTGATGCCGTCATAGACGCAGGCAAAGTGTTCGGAGAAGAGCAACTCCTCACCATCAACTATGGAAACGAGCACCATCCCCGCGCCGAGCTTGAGGGCTGTCTCCACCGAATCGGCAATCCGCTGCCTTTCGCCCTGCCCGACAACCAGACGGTCGACCACCGCCTCAATGGAGTGCTTTTTGTTCTTATCCAGCTGGAACTCTTCGGAAAGGTCATGAATCTCACCGTCAATCCTTACCCGAACATAGCCCGCCTTGCGCAAATCCATAAAAACCTGCTGGTACTCCCCTTTGCGGTCGCGGATGAGCGGCGCCATAATCATGATGCGGCTGCCCTCGGGAAGCCCCTGGACTGCATCCACAATCTGCTGCACCGTCTGGGTGGTGATTTCCCGCCCGCACTTGGGGCAGTGGGGGTGGCCAACCCGTGCGAAGAGCAGCCTCAGGTAATCGTAAACCTCCGTGACCGTGCCTACAGTGGAACGAGGGTTCTTGCTCGGGCCTTTCTGGTCGATGGAAATGGCCGGGCTCAGGCCCTCGATGTAGTCGACGTCGGGCTTTTCCATCCGGCCCAGAAATTGACGGGCATACGCCGAGAGCGACTCCACATATCGACGCTGCCCCTCGGCGTAGATGGTGTCAAAAGCCAGCGAGCTTTTACCACTGCCGGAGACGCCGGTGATAACCACCAGCTTATCGCGTGGTATAACCACGTCTATATTTTTCAGGTTGTGCTCGCGGGCACCTTTAACCACAATGGAATCCAGCGGCATTTTTCAGAACCTTCCCATTTCTAGTCCAGAATTATTCTAACACTGGAGCGGCAGCCCTAACAAGAATTTGTTCCCCATGATATCAGGTGCTACAATCAAGACACGGGTTTTTATGCACAGATACGAATATCAAAGAAAAAAGATAACGGTCACGGACGAGATACGCCTTCGCCACCTCACGGTTGACGAAGCGCTGTTTCTGCTTGACCAGTACCTGCACGATGCTTTCATGTCCGGCCTTTATCAGGTCAGGGTGGTTCACGGCAAGGGTACCGGGACACTTCGTCAGGCCATCCAAAAGGTGCTGGCAGAACATCCGCTGGTAAAATCATACCGCATAGGCGAGTACGGTGAGGGAGGCAGCGGGGTTACCATCGTACAGCTCGCCGATAAGTAACCGGGCAACCCCCCCCCCTAACACGCACCAACTTGAAAGCAAGGCTGTTTTTCCGCTATAATGGCCTTGGCCTGTGGTGAGTGTAGCCGAGTGGTTAAGGCGCCAGGTTGTGGCCCTGGAGAACGAGGGTTCGAACCCCTCCACTCACCCCAACCTTTATTTCTTTCCCTTCCTCTTCTCCGCTTCTTCTTTTTTCACCCTGACGTAGGTATCCCAGTCCACACCGATGGCAACCGGCACGGTGATACCGCCATCAACCGCCAGATTGATACCGGTAATCATCCGGGCGCGGTCAGAGGCCAGAAATACCGCTGCATCGGCAATATCTTCCGGAGTCGGCATGTCACGCAACGGATACCATTTCTTCATTGCCTCCAGGCGCTCCGGTGTGGTGCCCGCCTTAAGCATCGGGGTGATGATATTGCCGGGAGAAATGCCATTGACGGTAATCTGATATGGCCCAAGCTCGAAGGAAAGCTGGCGGGTCAACCCCCAGATACCTGATTTGGATGAGGTATAGGAAACGCCACCAATCATGGTCATTCTCTCGCCGGAATATGAGATGGTATTGATGATACGGCCACCACCCCGCTGCCTCATCGAGGGAACCACTGCCTTGCTGCAGTTGAAGGCGCCGCCCATATTGACGGACAGAACCCGCTCCCACTCCTCTTTCTCCGTATCTTCAATCAAAAGATGATTAGTCACCCCAGCGTTATTCACCAGTATGTCAATACCACCCCACTCCGCCACTATCTGGTCGACCATCTTGCTGACTTCAGCTTCATCGGCCACGTTGGCCATCACCGCCATGGCGCGGTTGCCCATTTCCCGTATCTCACTGGCCGTATTTTCAGCATTTCCCTGATTGACATCATTGACGGCGATGTCCACGCCTTCCCTGGCCAGCCCAAGTGCGATAGCTTTCCCGATACCGCTCCCGCTGCCGGTAACCAGCGCGATTTTACCCTTTAAACCTGTTTCCATCAATCTTTACCCCCGTTTGATTAGAACCTGTCAGTTCACACTTTGTCAAGCTGGACAAATCGTCAAATCGTTGCCGCGGTTGCACTCATCAGGGATAATTGGTACGTGCGCCTACAGCTCAGCGGACAGAGCATCGGTCTTCGGATTTGCCGTTAGCTATGAAAACAGGTGTCTTTAGCTTCAAAACGGTTAAAACAGGTTATTGCCTGTAAGCGTGTTTTGAAGCTAGTTTTTTCCATTACCGTTATCCTGAATTTGAGGCGGCGGCGCCCCCTTTATAAATAACAATTACCCCCCCCTATAAAATCGTTCCTTTTTACCTATTACAATCTGACGGTTTGTTGCGTTTGGGCTTGTTATAGAGATCACTGCCAACAAGCGGGGTATTAGGATAGCTATAAAAGTTGAATCAGGAAATCCCAACTGATAGTATAATATGATAACAGAGATGCAATACCTACGCTTTCACACCCACTCATTTGTGTATTGAGTTTCAGTTAAAGCGGAAAGGAGTTAATCATGGAATTGAGCTCTCAAGTTAAGGCCATTGCCCGGGAGAATGGGGCTGCTCTGGTGGGTATTGCCTCTAGGGAAAGGTTAGCCGGAGCACCACCTTCAGCCGATCCAGATTACCTCCTGCCCTCCACCCGGTCTGTTATTTCTTTTGTCATACCGCTGGATAGAAAGATTATTCGGGACTATCTGGGTAAAAGGGACTGGCTGGCCCACGGCGCCGACCATAAACGCATTTACCGGGAACTCTATAATATCGCTGAACGCCTTGTTGACTTCCTCAAGGAGAAAGACTTTGAGGCTATACGACCGGATATGAACAATGTCTATCGCCCTGAAGGTGGTAGCAATCAAACCACCGACATGGTCAATATGGTAGAGATGGTGCCTGACTTCTCCCATCGTTACGGGGCAGTAGCCGCGGGGGTGGGACGGTTGGGCTGGAGCGGCAATTTGATGACTCCCCAGTTTGGCTCGGCGGTATTCTTGGGTTCAGTACTCACCTCAGCGGTACTGGAGCCTGATCCGCTCCTGGAAGAAAACCCGTGTGACAAGTGCAAGCTGTGTACCACGGTTTGCCCCGTGGAGATGATGGATAAAAAAGAAACCATGTCCGTGACTATAGCCGGCAGGGAATACAACTACGGGAAAAAGGAAAGCAATGCCCGCTGTATCATCGCCTGTGGCCACAATCACGGCCTGGGGCTCGACAAGACGTGGTCCACTTGGAGTCCCTACCATGTGGACTATCCCTTCCCCAGTGAAGTGGCGGAAGTTATTGCCCTGAGCCGGCAGATACGAGCCGCCGACCCTAATTTTCAAGGAAAGCGAGCCGTACTTACTCAGCGTGATAAATGCTTTGACCCCAATGAGATCTACATCAATACCTGTGGCAACTGCGGACTCATCTGCTGGGAAAAGCGGGAGGATCGGGAGGAGAATCGTCGTATACTACTGAACTCCGGCGTGGTTGTGCTCACTGCCGAGGGCAGGCGGATGGCAGTACCGGCAGAGGAAACAACAGAGATAGATACACCATATGGAGTAAAAGTAGCCATGCTGCGCCGGGAAGCCCAGGCACTGCCGGAGCTTGTTAATTTGCTGAAAGAGGGGGCGCTGACTACCCGTGTGGCCAGAGATACCCAGATTTTGAACTATCTGGCCTCGCTGCCTGTCGCCGTTTAATAGCTGGGGCGGGATTACACCAGGCAAACGTTGATTGCACACTTGCCTGTTTCGTCGCTTAACGAAACAAAAGTCCATTTTGTGTGATCTGTAAATGGTTCTTTGAAGGTATAAATGGTCAGGCCAACCTGAAAAAGCGGCTAGATTTGGAAATAAAGGCCGTTGACAAGAAAATCGGACAAAATGCCTATCTTATCCTGTCCGAAGAACAACCTATCCGAGTAGCTCCAACTTAACACGTGGTACAAGTATCGGCGGAATGTCACCGAACCCAAACTATCCCGCTATTGCTGACTATATACACTGTTTGTGCACCTCAATTGACCAAGAGGTCTGTGGTTCGAGACCACAATGGCCCACCATATCTCCAGTTACCATGGCCAGGGGTTGACACCATTAAATTTCACTTCAGCCCTCCGGCACTTATAGGTGCATACTCATTTAAGGCATGAAGTCGAAGAAGCTCTCGTCCAGGTCTGCCTTATTGGAGTAGCCACGGCTCTCCCAGTAGCCACGGTAGTATTCATCATCGGAAAGCTCAATCTTGGTTATCCATTTTATCCACTTATAGCCCCACTTGCTCTCAGCGACGAGCTGGAAGGGATAGCCCCGCTCTGGCGGCATGGTGATCTCGTTCATCCGGTAGGCCATGATGATGTCGTTATCCATGATATAGTCTATCGGGAAGGAGTCGTGTAATCATCGTAGGCGTGAAAGATTACCGTCTTGGTCTCCGGCAATACCCCAGCTTCATTCAGTATATCCCTCATCAGCATGCCTTCCCAGAGGATTTCGGCACTCCACCCTTCCACACAGTTCAGCCTCACCATTTTCTTATAGTGCTTGTATCCATCAATCACCTCATCATAGGTCAGGCTCAGAGGCTTTTCCACAAGTCCCGTGACCTCAAGTTCATACATAGCTATATCAACGTGCTGAGGCCCCTTGATGGAGTTTTCACGGAAATCATTGACCGAGGAAAGGTTTTTTCCTTCATATTCGCTGATTTCCATGGCCTGCAATTCTTCGGGGCCGGCAAACCCCACCCTATCAATTGCAAAGAATATCCCGGCGATAGCGGCACCCAGGAGGATAATAACCAAAGGTATCATAACAAAGGGTTTACGTCTCACGACACATCACCTCCTTCCAATCTGGTTAAATGTGGTGTCATGTATAAATATGAGGCATTTTGAGAGAAACCTCAGCGACTTAAGTCTCAGAACGACAATTAGATAATATAAGTTTCATATATCTAACTGCGGTACCAAATTTTTAATACCGTACTAAAGTAAGGGTTGACGACAGGAAAGTTGGACTCTGCTATAATGGTAATATTGTGCTAGAAGGTAGATGCCCCAAGTGCAGTTATAGATGTTTTGGATGGCTATTGCGATCCCCTCGCAATCAGTCATGCCCAAAATGTGGCGCTGCACTTGATATTTACGAGGAAGGCAAGCATGTCTCGAAAGGATATTCACCTTTTACTGCCGAAAAATACGTCATTGACCTGCCTGCTGATGCCCCGCCTTCTCAGGATAAAGTGAAAAAGGGTCAGGAGCCAGACCAGCACCAGCGTTCTTAAGTTAATTCCGCAACCCGAGCAACAGTACACCCGGCCTAGTTCGAACCCGTTCCGCCGCTCCTCCCCATTTGTAAACGACATCACATCTCTCGGAATATATCCCCCTTTTAAACGCGAACAGGGATTTGGGTGGTTTTATTTTATATTATTACCCCAAAAAAGTATGTTAGGGATTGTTGAAAATTAGACTGTCTAGGACTGCCTAATTATTCAAAACTGGACTCTTGGGAACTCCTTTAGCGGGTAAATAACCGACTGCACCATTCGGTCTTCCCACCATATTCGCACTTCTAAGGCACC
>JADHXF010000056.1 GCA_016783105.1 Dehalococcoidales bacterium
ACAGGCTCTGGGGTAGAAAACCCAGGTCGGACAGGGTCATGACGGCCCTGGATTTATCCAGAAGGCGTAACGCCGCCATCTCGCCGTGGACGGTGGACACCGTGCCGACGCGGATATCCATTGCCTGTCCGCCCCTGGTGCGTACCGAGAACTGGCCGTCCTGCGGGCGGTGATGGTCGGCGATATTCATATTGGCCAGAATTTTAATTCGGGAAATGAGCGACGTGGCCGTTGACAGAGGGATGGAAAGCATATTGTGAAGAGCGCCGTCAATGCGGCAGCGTACCAGCAATTTATCTTCCTGGGGCTGAAGGTGTATGTCGGAGGCGCGAGCCTTAACCGCTTCATCGATAATAAGGGTAAGCGCCCTGGCCACCGGGGCATCGGTAATCGTGTCCAGCTTTACCCGGGGCTCGGCTGCTTCCGTGTCCAGCGAGAGGCTGGAGATCTGCTTTTCTATTTCCTCGTATGACTGGTAGTTGAGGTCTATGGCTTCCTGGACCTCTGCGGCACTGGCCTTCACCGGAACGATGTGCAGCTGGCTCTGGGTGGCCAGCGCATCCAGTGCGACGATATCGGAGGGGTTGGCCATGGCCACGTGGAGCACATTGCCGCTTATTTCCAGGGGAATGGCGGAGTGTTTCCTTGCCTGAGCCTCGGGTATAAGGCGCAGCGCTTCGGGCTGAATCAGGTGCTTGCTTAGCCTCGTTCTAGGCGTCTCAATTTGCGTTTCTTCAATATTCACGTCAGGCATCAGATGTTACCTCTCCCGTCCGTCCGTATTACGCACGCTTACAAAGCTATCTTATCCAGCCAGGCGTCAATTGACAATAGCTCTTTGGTCATGGGTAATAAGCATGACTCTGTAAACATGGTTTCCCATATCCGGTTTAAATATATAGGCGCGAGGCTAAAAAAAAGATAAAAATGCGGGTGCAATTTATTAACATTTTCTAAAACCTGTAATTTTTAAAAGCGTTATTTATGAGGCACTAAAAAACAGGAGAGAGGCATTGCCTCTCTCCTGTTTCTCGTCTTTTATTGAGAGCCAGGTTGTCGGTTAGCCGGCGACCTTGTGGTTGGCCAGCTTCTCCAGTGCCAGTACCAGGGCAGAATGGTCGAGGTCACTATCGCCCTGAGCCGCCAGCGCGTTGAACAGTTCCTGGGCTACAGCAGCACCGGGCAGGCTCATTCCCAGGCTGCGCGCTCCCTGTAGAGCATTGTTCAGGTCTTTTTGCTGGTGGCGGATGCGGAAGCCAGGCTGGAAAGTTCGCTCAATTATGCGCTTTCCGTGCAGGTCGAGGATGCGACTCTGGGCGAAGCCACCAAGCAGTGCCTCCCGCACTTTACTCGGGTCGGCGCCCGCCTTGGAGGCGAAGAGAAGGGCTTCACTGATGGCCATGATGGTCTCACCGACCACTATCTGGTTGGCCACCTTGCAGGTCTGGCCGTCACCGTTGCCGCCGATGTAGACGATGTTCTTGCCCATAAGCTCGAAGTAGGGCTTAACCTTTTCAAATATTGCCGGCTTGCCGCCGACCATGATGGAGAGGGTGGCATTCTGCGCACCCACCTGCCCGCCGGAAACCGGGGCATCCAGCATCTCCACGCCCTTTTCCGCCAGCTTCTTGGCGAACTCCTTGGTGGCAATCGGGGAAATGGAGCTCATGTCCACGACAATCGAGCCCGACTTTACGCCTTCGATAACGCCGTTACTACCGAAGAGGGCGGCTTCAACGTCCGGGGTATCCGGCACCATGGAAAAGATGATGTCTGATTTCTCGGCCACCTCTTTGCAGCTGCCACAGGCGATGGCTCCCTTGGCCGCCAGCTCTTTGACCGGGGCCTCAACCACGTCGTAGATGTGGATCGTGTTGCCCGCCTCCATCAGGTGCTCGGCCATCGGTTTGCCCATTATGCCCACGCCAATGAATCCAAGATTTGCCATTATGTCTTTCCTCCTTTATTTAGAACTTTATTTAAAGATAAGGTTTTACCCATCCCAGGCCGTCTTCAGTGGCACCGGCCGGCTTGTATTCGCAGCCTATCCAGCCCGTGTAGCCTGACTCATCAATGAACTTGAATAGATTGGTGAAATTAATCTCGCCGGTGCCCGGTTCATGTCGTCCCGGGTTGTCGGCGAGTTGAATGTGGCCAATGCGACTCACGTTCTCCTGAATGGTTTTGGCCAGGTTGCCCTCCATGACCTGCATGTGGTAGATGTCATACTGCAGCCAGAGATTGGCATGTTTGACTTCCTCAAATAGTTTGAGCGTGTCCTGCGTACGCACCAGGTAAAATCCGGGAACATCTTTATCGTTGAGCATCTCAACAAGCAGGGAGATGCCCGCTTTCTGCATCGCCTCGGCGGCGAATTTCAGGTTGCTGACCAGGGTCTGGCGTACTTTATCCGCCGGAGCATCTTTGGGGGTTAGGCCGACCAGGCAGTTGATGCGGGGACATTTGAGCGCTTTGGCGTATTCAATGGCTTTGCCCACTCCCTCCTGAAACTCGCTCTCACGTCCCGGCAGGCAGGCGGTGCCCCGCTCCCCGGCCGCCCAGCTTCCGGCGGGTATATTGTACAGTACAAGCTCCAGGCCGTATTTGCCCAGTCTTTCGGCGATATCTTCCTTGGGCAGTTCGTACGGGAACTGGCATTCCACAGCCTTGAAGCCAGCTCTGGCCGACCGCTCAAAGCGGTCCGCAAAACCAACTTCTGTAAACAGCATAGACAGATTGGCGCTGAACTTGGGCATGCTCCTACCTCCTTGTGATTGTGTTTTGCTATATTATATGTGCAATTTATTACTTAAAGAGCATTATAGTGGAAGAGAGAAAGGGTTGCAAGGGCTAATGCGGGTGGGCCAGATAATCTTTTCCGATAGTTCGTAACCTTTTATTTCACCCTGACCAGTACAATAATATCTCCCGGCTGTCCGTCGGTGAGCCGGCGGGCATTGCGCAGCCTGACCTTGCTGCCGTGCTTCACGCCGGCCGGAATTTTGACCCGCAGCTTTTTACCCCTGCGGACGAGGTCTTTCTCCATCCCCTGCGCTGCCTGCTCTTTGGTAATGACTATCTCATAGCTGACTTCGGGACGGCGCGGCGCTTGCGGTCGACCGAATATCTCCTCCAGGTTGATACCGCCCGGCGCCTCAAAGCGTATTTTGCTCGGACGTCGTGAGCTACTGCTGAAAGTCCGGAAGGAAAAGCCCCTGCCTTTCAGGACATCGCCGAAGATATTGTCCAGAAAGTCGAAGCCCAGCCCGGAACCCCCGAAATCCTTCATCAGGTCTTCAAAGGTGGTACGGGTAAAGGGGCTGCCGAAGATATCACCGATGTTGCCGGCGGTGCCAAACTGGTCGTACTGCTGCCGCTTCTGCGGGTCACCGACAACACCAAAGGCCTCGTTGATTTCCTTGAACTTCTCGTTGGCCCACGGCTCCTTGCCCGGATTGCGGTCGGGATGGTACTGCATCGCCAGCTTTCGGTACGCCTTCTTGATCTGCTCCTGGCTGGCATTCCTGGACACCCCCAGGACCTGGTAGTAGTCCTTCGCCATGATTGGTTATTACCTTTCCCAAAAGTACCAGTATATCATAGCCGGGGACTCTTGTTCAGGGCGCAGGCAGAGGGTAGAATGGAAAGGAAAGAAAGGGTGGTGCATCATGGCCGAAGAGCTGGGAAAGATTGAGAAGCCGGAAGCGAGAGAATTCGCCAGCAAGAGGAAGCTTTATCTCGTTCCGCTGATTTTCTCGGGAAAGAATGCGCCAAAGGATTACGCGGAAAAGTACCAGCGCTACTGGCGGCAGGTCAGCGAGCACGTGGCTAACCTTGAGGCCAAGCTCGGTAAGATAGGACACGTCTATCACGAATCAGTCTATCAGGCGGGCCAGGAAGGGCTCGAGGCAATACAAAAACTGAACGCTGACAGCAGTAAAATCGCCAGGGAGAAGAGCGATGGCGGTGCCCTGATTGAAGCTGTTGAGGACAGAGCGCTGGCCGAGGAAAGCATGGACTGGGAGAGGTTTATCCTTACGGGCTTTATCAGCCAGAAGGTGGCGCAGCGGGTCTCCGAACTATACGTTGAAGCGCTGCGGAAGCGATATGAGCATATTGCCGGGCAAATCAGTGAGACGCTTGAGGCGGACGAGTCAGGTCTGCTCTTCATCCGGGAAGGCCACATGGTGCAGTTCCCCGAAGATATAGAGGTGTTCAGCGTGGCGCCGCCGGCACTTGATGAAATTCACCGCTGGCACCGAGAACAAATGGCTGGAGCCAAGAAGGACGAGCCGGAAAAGTAAGCACCGGTGATGCTTGCCCGGCTTGGTTATTGACCGTCTCATGGCACTGTGTTATGGTACAGTTGTTCTATTAAGAAGGCGGTGTGGAAGATGGAGGTTGAAGATAAACTCAAAGCCCTGGCTGTTTCCGGTGGATATAAATCGGGCGAGCTATGAGGAGCTGCTGCGTGTCCCCGGCATTGGTCCGGTATCGGCGCAGCGAATCGTTGAAGCGCGGCGGGAGCACAGCATCGATTCCGTGTTGCAGTTGAAAAAGATGCGGGTGGTAACGTCAAGGGCTGTACCCTATATCTGGTTCCAGGGTATGCTAGAATTTGAGAAGCAGGCCTCTTTCATTCCTCACCTGGATGAAATAGATGAGCCAGCGCCCTCGCTGGCCGGAGCTCTGGGTTAATTCCGGGGGCAAAAGAAAATATAACACTAATAATAAAGGAGTAAGATTGATGAAAGCGGCGGTGGTCAAAGGTAAAAGACTTATCGCATATGAAGAGGTGCCAGCTCCCTCAGTGGAGGCGGGGGCACTATTGCTGAAGACCAAATACTGCTCTATTTGCGGCAGTGACCTTGAATATGTCGATAACCAGATGCATGGTGACCCTATTAAGGCAGGGGCTATACTCGGTCATGAGTTTGCCGCCGAAGTTGTAGCCCTGGGTGAAGGGGTTGAAGAATGGGCAGTTGGCGACCGTGTTACCATCGGTGACCATCCGTTGCCCTGCGGGCAGTGCTATTACTGCCGGCGCCAGTTGCATCACCTGTGCCAGGGCAAGGATGTATCACCACGAACTTTACCCATAGTGGTGAGAGACTATGCGAACCGGCAGGGCGCCATGGCTGAGTATTTCGTTCGGCCATCGACCTCGGTTCAAAAAATACCCGATACTGTATCCGATGAGGAAGCGGCAGTGGTGGAACCACTGCGCACGGGTGTAAGCGGCGTTAGAATTACCGGGCTGAAGCCCGGGGAATCAGCCGTCGTCATCGGGGCCGGGAAAATAGGCCTGGGAACGATGCTATGTGCTAAGGCTGCCGGAGCCGCCCCGGTTATAGTCATCGACCCGATAAAGTCCCGTTTGGATAAGGCCCTGGAAATGGGCGCCGATGCCGTTCTGAATCCAAATGAAGTTGATGTTGTCTCCGAGGTGGTAAAGCTCACGGAGGCTGGCCCGGACGCGGTCATAATTTGCGTCCGGAGCGGGGACGTCTTAAATCAGGCGGCTGATATGGTCAGACGCGCTGGCATCATAGGCCTGGCCGGGTACGCGTTACCAGCAAAGATTGACCCCATGGTCTGGTGGAAAAAGCAAATACGGTTTGCCGCTATCGCCGGCGGGTTCGCCGGGCCCAGCGGGTTAATATATACCTCAATGCGTCTGATAGCAAATAAACAGGTGAATGTTAAGCCGCTTATCTCTGAAATCATACCGCTGAAGGATGCTCAGAGAGCTTTCGATTCCATGTATAGCGGGAAAAATTTAGTTGCCCTGTTGAAGCCTTAAAATGAAGTTAAAAATGTAATAATATATTGGTGACTTTAAGTAATGGCCCGGGGCGGCACCTGTAGTAAAGATTCGGGGGGAGGTAAAGAATGACATCATTAATTAAAAATTACATAGACGGTTTAAGCCTTTGCCTGAGGGAGCTTTCCCATCAGGATATAACCGATGTAGCCGATATTATATTTAAGGCATATAAAAAAAGTAAGCAGGTATTTATCCTGGGGAATGGCGGTAGTGCTTCAACCGCCTCGCATTTTGCCCGTGACCTTAGAATGGGAACCGTGGTCAGCGGTAAAAAACGTGTACGTGCCACAAGCTTAACGGACAATATGGCAATGATTACTTCTCTTGCCAATGATATTGACTATAACTCCATCTTCAAAGAGCAACTCGTGGACCAGCTGAATGAAGGAGACGTGGTCATCGGGATAAGTGCTTCCGGTAATTCCCCGAACGTGCTTGGCGCCATGGAGTATGCCCGCGAAAACGGGGCAATAACTATTGCCCTTACCGGTTTTGGCGGAGGGAAATTAAAAGAACTGGTCGATAAAGCAATCATAGTATCCAGCCATGATTATGGTCAGGTTGAAGACGTTCACCTGAGTTTAGGCCATATAATTACCTGCGCAGTCAAGGATAGAATAAGCAACGAGTGAACCCGTATTTACCTCCCCCAATATTTGTACCACTGGCTTGGCGCTGATGCTGCCTGCTTGATACACTCACACAATGCTCGCTATTGAACAAGAATTATTAAATTTCATAAGTCACGTTTACAATCTTATGCAGTGGCCCGGGGTTGTCGCCCTCATGGCTGTAGAGAGCGCCTGTATCCCGGTGCCAAGTGAAATAATCATGCCCCTTGCCGGCTGGATGCTGATTAGAGCGAAGTCTCTGAATGTTGCCTTTACTCTGGTCGCCGGTGCTTATGGTGCTCCGGGAAACACTATCGGTTCGGCCATTGCCTATGGCGTGGGAATGTGGGGTGGTCGTCCTTTTTTGGAAAGATTCGGGAAGTATATCCTCATTTCCCGGCATGACCTCGAGCAAGCCGACCGATGGTTTACTAAAAGAGGTAACTGGTCAGTTTTTATCTCCCGGCTATTACCAGTAGTGCGCACGTTTATCAGTCTTCCCGCCGGTATAGCCAGAATGAAGTTTATCCCATTTCTAGTCTATACCTTCATAGGCTCCTTTATCTGGAGCACAGGTTTAGCCTACGGAGGTTATAAATTGGGGGAGCACTGGGAACAATTGCGCGATATTATGCGTCCTTTCGACCCATTGGTTATTGCCATAGTGGTTGTCTTAATGGCACTTTACATTTACCGACATATCAGGCATGCCAAAATAACCACCTGAAGTGCTTAAGGTTTCAGGTCCTGCGGTTTGAGCTGTGAAAGTACGGCATACAGTATATCGAGAGCCTTTTCCGATTGCTCCTCAGTGATGGTGCATGGAGGGGCATACCCCAACCGGTTGCCTATGATGCGTAACACGGCTCCCTTTTCTATACCCAGCTTCTGTATGAAATCGGTGAGTTTCGGACTGGGCAGGCCTTTGCTCTCCTTATCGGTCACTATTTCTACGGCCAGCATGAGTCCCAGCCCGTCAACCGTTCCTACGTGAGGCAATGCCAGGAATTCTTTCTCCATCCGTTCTTTAGCGCGCCTGCCTACCCTGGCGGCATTCTCAGGGACGCGCTCTTTGACGTATATCTCGATGCACTTCATGGCCATGGCGCAGCATACCGGATTGCCGGATTCGGTGGAACCGACGGGCAGGAAGTGGCCGGATAGCGTATCAAAGATTTCCCCGGATAACGCAAGCGCCCCAAAGGGCAGGTAGCCATTGACGATGCCCTTGGACATACTCATCATGTCCGGGACGATATCCCAGTGGTCCACGGCGAACATCTTGCCGGTACGAGCAAATCCTGTCATTACCTCGTCGGCGATGAGGAGCACGTTATACTTATGGCATATCTCTCGCACCATGGGCCAGTACTCCGGGGGTGGGGCGATGAAACCTATGGAACCCTGCTCGGGTTCGGCGATGAAGGCGGCTACGCTATCCTCTCCCTCATTGACGATAGTATATTCAAGGAATTTGGCGCATAGAATGCCGCAGCCGGGATAATTCTTGTCAAAGGGGCAGCGGTAACAGTAATAGTTGGGTATATGAAGGTGCCCCGGCGCGGGTGGCATTTCCTCTATAATACCCTTGGCCAGGTTAGTCGCCTGGGCGACACCGCGGGTCGTACCATGGTAACTGCTGTACAGGCTGATGATTTTGTACTTTCTGGAGCCTTTAGCTTTCCAGTACAGATTGGCTATTCTGAAGGCGGAATCTATGGTATCAGCCCCGGTTTGAGCCCATAGAAACCGGTCCAGCCCTTTAGGAGTGATGGACGACAATTTATAGGCAAGCTCGATACTTGGCAGGTTGGCAAAGCCGCGCAGTAGAAAAGCGAAGTTTAGCTTGTCCATCTGTTCCTTGGCGGCTTCAATTACCTCGCGGCGGTTATGCCCCAGGTTGACATTGATTAACTGGGAACTCAGGTCCATCAGTTTCCTGCCGTCAGTATCGGTTAGAATGATGCCGTCGGCACTCTCAACGACAAAGCTCTGGGTCTTGCCCACAGCGGCCATGCCGTGCAGTATGTGTTCCCGATCGTATTTGATTAACTCTTCCGTCCGCATCATTTTCTCCTTTGTCTGAATCCCTGGAAAGCTAAAGATAACCCCCGGTAATGCCAAGTATAGCAGGTTAAGATAAGAATCAAAAATTTACCGGCAGGGCACGCCTGTTAACGGCTAGTATAATCAGGTCCAGCGAGCAGTACCGAACAACTTGACGAAATGTGTAAACGAATGGTTGACCAATTTGAACGTCTAGCTTTCCTCAATAGTTATTCGAACTATGGTATCACCATTCTTAAGTGATCTGAGAACTTCCGTTCCGAGCGTCAGTTGACCAAATACGGAGTGCTTACGGTCAAGGTGAGGTTGCGGAGTATAAGTAATAAAAAACTGAGAACCATTCGTATTAGGACCGGAATTAGCCATTGATAGTGCTCCGGCGACATGGGTGTGCTCGGTAAATTCATCAGCAAACTTGTAACCAGGGCCACCTGTCCCGGTTCCAGTAGGGTCTCCTCCTTGAGCCATAAAGTCAGGGATAACACGGTGGAATGTCGTATTATCATAGAAACTCTCCCGGGTAAGAAATACGAAATTGTTCACCGTTACTGGAACATCATTAGCGAACAGCTCTAGTGCAATGTTTCCTTTCTCAGTTTCGATGGTGGCAGTGTATTGCTTACGAGTATCAATTGTCATCGGTGGTGGTTCTGAGTAATTCATAAAATAGTCTAACCTAACTTTAGTATTTACCAGTTGCTATTCAATTTAGCAGTATATCCGCACCTAACTCGCCTCCTGAAAACGAGAAGTCTACTTCAGTTTCCCCCGGTCTATTTTAGTTTGATTATTCCGGATATCATTCTAGAAATCGACTAAGCTTTAAACAACAGGCCGCCTTGGTGGCTTAGCAAGGGGTTTTATTAAGACAAGGTGAAGAGATTCTGGAATTTGTGAGATTGTATCAATTGCATCCACTCCCCCTCCCCTTGTCAAGGGGAAGGGGAAAGATTTTGGTAAGAGAGACTTCGCCTCTCTTTGACTCTCCTTCCGCATCCCTCTCCTTGATAAGGAGAGGTTAGGAGAGATTTAGAAAGGTCGTTGCCCTTCTTACTTTTCCTTTTCTTTTTTCTCTTTCTTCTGCTTGGGTTTCTTGACGTTTTTTCTGCCTTTACTTCCCATTTTCTATGCCTCCCTACTATTTAGCCAATCTTTGAGTTCATCCCTTGCTTTTTGAGCAGGGGCTTTTACCTTTTCTATCATTTGTCTATAGAGATTATCAAAGTGACCTCCGCCTCTTGAATCATGAGCGAGATGAGTTTCTACAACCGCATTAGCTTTGTGTATCCACAGATAAGCCTCTCGTAAGCTTTTTTGAAGTTCCGAAGATAAGTATAAAATTTTACCCTTATGAGCATCCCAGATATCAGTTTCAAATGGTGCTAAACTCCATCCTGTCAAGGGTTGTTCTATCAGCCCAAGGTTAGACTCAATCTCACTTAGCAAATTTCGCATTGAACTTGTAAGTTCAGTTTCTTCCCTTGCAGCCCTTTCTTCTCTCATGGCTCGTCGTTGCAGCCAAGCCCCCAGTACAACTCCCCCGAAACCAATTACTGCATAGATTAATATTTGTTGCCACACTTCCATCAACTAACATCTCCAAATACTACTCAATTATTGCCCCACCTCACCTCCACCTCGTCCTTTTAAGGAGAGGGGGACACAGGGGGTGAGGTTAAAATTCCCTTACCCTACCGCCACGCCCAGGAAGTAGGGCCAGACCACTATCCCGAGAATAATCTTCCACCATACCAGATTGGCGAAAGCGATAGTGAAGAGCCAGCCGGCGAACCAGAAAAACACACCCGCCGAGCCAGCTGCTCCTCCACTGTAATGCCGATGCTTTTCTTCCTGTGCCATGTTTCCTCCTTCAATAACATCAGAGT
>JADHXF010000057.1 GCA_016783105.1 Dehalococcoidales bacterium
GAACTGGACTTCCGGGGTGCTTTAGGTTACCTGAGGGGTTTTAATCAGGTTGACAATAATATGGGAGGGGTATATCATCAGTTTCAAGAACAAAAATGTTCGAGGTCGGATCACTTAAAGTTGATATGGGAAATCCCGGATTAATGCTCGGGACCGTGGCCGGCCCACCGATTGCCGGCTGGGTATTTGACAACTGGGGAAGCTATCAGGGCACGTGGCTTGCAATGGCTGGCAGCACTTTCATCGGTGCCATAATCATGACCATGACACCTCGGGTCAAAGAGTAGTGGGTGCCCTGAGTTAACTCAAGTCGCTTGTGCTACTTAAAGCCTGTCCTTCAGATTTCTGCGGAGAAAGACATGGCGCCAGCTGCCTCCCGAGCTCCGCATTTCCTTTATTCTCGGGATATACTTGATGCCGGGAATAAGCAGTATGCCGATGGAAAAGATGATGAATTCAACCGAGTGGTATTTCAGCCAGGCAACAAAGGGAAAGCAGAGGAAGGCCAGGCTGTAGCTTAAGGTGGGGTAGCGCGTTAGCAGCAGGCTGAGCCCGAAGATGGCGGCGTAGAAAGGCAGGCCCCACGGCATAAGGTAGACCAGAATACCGATACAGGTGGCGCCTCCTCTCCCGCCCCGGAATTTTAGAAAGACGGTGTAAGCGTGGCCAACCACGACCGCGGCTGCGGCCAGCAGCTGGGCATAGAGTGGCACGCCCAGCCAGCGAGCCAGCGCCACCGCCGCCATTCCCTTGCCAATGTCCACCGCGAGAACCGTAAGCCCTTCCACAAATCCAATCTGGTAGAACACGTTCATTGCGCCCATGCTCCGACTCCCTATCTGGCGAATGTCCACCCCTTTGCGCAGTCTGCCCATGATATACGCTGACGGAATGGAACCGATAACATAGGCGCAGACAATGGCAATGATGATGAGAGCTATAGGGTTGTTCATCTGTCTAGCTATTTCCCGAAGATTGACCGGTCGGTGCGAAATCGAGAATATTAAGCCGGAGTGTTTCCTTTCCGCGCCAGCGGTCTATTTCCAGATTATAAACGATGTCAAGAGATGGGGCGACATCTGCCAGGCAGTTGCCCAGCCGAAAGGCAACGCCATCCCATCTGGCGCCCTCCTGCCTGAGCTTCAACCGCAGGTGCTCGCCACCGTTGCCCATGGTGCGGCAGTCGATAACCTCAACACGTCGGCTGAGATAGGTGGGTACCGGGTTGCCGCGACCGAAAGGTGCCAGCTGCTGCGTTACCTGGAAGGTATCGCCGCCCAGGCCGGGCAGGGTGACCTCGGCGTCAATATCAAGGCTGGGGCGCAGCTCAACCTCTCTGAGCTGGGTAGTAGCCAGATTCAGAAGTGTTTCCTCAAATCGGGGCAGGTTTCGGGTTGGCAGGGTGAAACCGGCCGCCTGAGAGTGACCGCCGAACTGCGAAAGCAGGTGCTGGCTCTCTTTCAAGGCAGCAATGATGTTGAACTCCGGAATACTGCGGCAACTGCCGCTGCTCACCTTTTCACCGGTTTTGATGACCACCGCTGGGCGGTAGAATTCCTCAGCGAGCCGACTGGCTACCAGCCCGGCGATGCCGATGAAGTAGTCCTTATCGCCGGCTATCAGAAGCGGGGAAAGACCGCGGGAGAGTACCTGCTCCCGTGCCCGCGCCAGTGTGCTGGCGGTCAGTTTCTGCCGCTCAGTGTTTTTCTGCTCCAGCCACCTTGCCAGTCGGCGGGCTTCATCTGGAGAATCGGTCGTGAGCAGTTTGTAGCTGGACATCGCGTGTTCCAGCCGCCCGGCAGCGTTCAGGCGCGGGGCGATTATCCATGATATGCATCCGGAGTCGAGGTTACCATCGCTCAGGCCCGCCTGTTCCATGATCGCCCTGATGCCCAGGCGCGGACTGTGGTTCATCACCTTGAGCCCCTCTTTTACCAGATAGCGGTTCTCACCCAGCAGCGGTGACATATCGGCAACGGTGCCCACTGCTGCCAGGTCTACCAGTGCCTCCAGTTGTTCTTCCCGGCCAACGCTCTGGTAGAGCGCCTGAAGCAGCTTGAAAGCCACCCCGGCACCGGTCAATTCCGTAAAGGGATACGCGGAACCGGCCAGTTTTGGGTTGACAATCGCCACCGCCGGCGGTATCTCAGGCAGCGGCGTGTGGTGGTCGGTAATAACAATGTCCAGCCCCATTTTCCGCGCCCGCTTGACTTCGGACAGGCTGGTAATCCCGCAATCAACAGTTACCACGAGCCCAATGCCCTGCTGACGGAGGTTCTCCAGTGCCGCGGTTTTCAAACCGTAGCCTTCGGTCAGGCGGTGCGGGATGTAGGGAATCACGGTACCGCCGAGTGCGGAGAGGCCTTGAACAAGCAGGGCCGTTGCCGTGATACCATCGGCGTCATAGTCACCATATATGGCGATCGGCTCGCCGGAGAGCAGGGCCTGGTATATTCTGGCCACGGCTTTGTGCATATCCGGCAGCAGCAGCGGGCTGCTGGAAAGGCTTATATCGCCGGTGAGGAAAGACGCCAGTTGCGCTGGCTCCTTTAAACCGCGATTAAACAGAAGCTGGACGATAAGAGGGGGAATGCTTGAGTTGCTAACCAGATACTGGTCTGGAACCGGTGGCAGCAGATTCCAGCGGTAGCGACTCAAAATTAGGCCTCGGTATATCTTCGGATTATCAGTACCGAATTATGCCCGCCAAAACCAAACGAGTTGGATAGTGCCGTATTAACTTCAGCCTTGCGGGCGACGTTGGGCACGTAGTCAAGGTCACATTCAGGGTCGGGGTGGTCGTAGTTAATGGTTGGCGGGATAATGCCATTCAGGATGGAAAGGATGCAGACCATTGCTTCAGCAGCTCCGGCACAGCCGATGAGGTGCCCCAGCATTGACTTGGTGGAGCTTATTGGCACCCGGTAGGCGTAATCACCGAAGACGGTTTTAATGGCTCTGGTCTCCATGACATCGTTTAGCTGGGTGGAGGTGCCGTGGGCGTTAATGTAATCGATATCCGTGGGGGACAAGTCCGCCTTTTTCAGCGCGATGCGCATTGCTTTAGCGGCACCTTCACCGCTTTCCATCGGCTGGGTAACATGGAAAGAATCGGCCGTGGCACCGTAAGCGGCGATTTCTGCCAGCACGGGGATACCCCTTTTCAGGGCGTGCTCCAGCTTCTCCATGATAAGTACACAGGCACCCTCGCTGATGACAAATCCATCCCGCTCAGCGTCAAAGGGACGTGATGCCTTTTTGGGGGCATCATTCCTGGTGGAAAGTGCTTTCAGGGCGGTGAAGGCGGTGATACCCAGCGGGTTGATAATTGACTCGGTACCGCCGGCAAGCATGACCTGAGCATCGCCATGTCTGAGGAGTTCGTACGCAGCGCCGATGGCATCCGAGCCGCTGGAACAGGCCGACGTGGTACAGAAATTGGGCCCCTTGATGCCCAGCGCGATGGATATCTGGGCGGCGGCAATATCGGCAATCATCATCGGGGCCAGGAACGGGCTGACTCGGTCTGGGCCTCTTTCCACGAGAATCTTGGCCTGTTCAAACATTGTGTTTAGGCCGCCAATACCGCTGCCAATGATGACGCCGATGTCCTCTGCGTTGGTGTGGTTGATTTCCAGGCGCGCTGACGCTACGGCCTCCCGGCTGGCCGCGACGGCCAGCTGCGCAAAGCGGTCCATGCGGCGGGCTTCCTTACGTTCAATGTAGTCGGTGGGCTGAAACCCCTTCACCTCGCCCGCGAACTTGGCCTTCATGTCCGAGGGGTCAAACAATGTAATGTAGTCAATCCCGGACTTGCCGGCGATAAGCCCCTCCCAGGTAGTTCTGGTATCCAAACCGAGGGGGCTTAGAATGCCCATCCCCGTGATAACAACTCTATCTTTACCGTCATTCATGGGTAATGCTCCCTGATCTACTGCTTTATAGTATTGAAGGATTTACTAATAGATAAATACAAGGCCAATCCGTAATCCGTGCGGTACCTCTGCGGGGTTGGTGGAGTCCCCAATGGCGTAGATATCCCATCCGGTTTTAGTGGCCATGGTGTAAACGTCCATGCCCACCGCTTCCATAGCCGACCTGGCCTTCAAGCGGTGCGGGCAGCCGTGCCCCGGTGTCAAAACCTCGCATTCCTTGTTGGGACAGAAGAGCGCTTTGCAGGAGCCGCTGCCGAAGGCTACTGCCAGGTGGTAGCCATCATAGAACGCTTCTGCCTCTAGCTTGGCAACTATCTCTGATAGCTTTCGGCGGTAAGGATTAGCCAGGTTTTTCTCTATCGCTTCTTTCCCGGCGGTATGTTCAGCGGGCACCTCGATTTTGACGAATATGGCGTAGCTGAAATTATTGACTAATTTTCGGGTTTCATCGGGGGTCATGGCATACGGTGGGCAATTAGCATTGGTGCCGTAGCTCGGGCACTTGGGGTAAACGCATTTGGCCACCACCCTCTCGTCGATAACCACGCCATCCATGCCGATTATCTTGGCATCGGTCGCGCCAAGCTCAATAGCTCGCCGGCAATATTTCTCCAGGTCCTCCTGCAATTGTGCCTCAGGGACACGCTCCACAATTTTCCGAGCCATGTTAATAACCTCCGGATGATTTAATTAGTTTTTTACCATAATTGCGGGCCATTTGCAAGTGAGCCTTTGCTTTGACCGTTCGTGATTCGCGACATTATAATGGAGTTGAGGGATGAACTGAATGAGCGGAACCAGAGTTACTTTAGACACGCTGGGCTGTAAACTGAATCAGGCGGAAACCGAGTCCCTGGCCAGGCAGCTTGCCGCGGCCGGATATGAGCTGGTGGACTCCGTGGATGAAGCCGATGTCTATATCTTGAATACCTGCACGGTGACACACATCGCTGACCGCAAGTCCCGAAACCTGCTACGGCAGGCGCACCGCCGGAACAGCCGTGTCCGGCTGATAGCCATTGGCTGCTATGCGGAGAGGTCGCACCAGGAGCTGGCCCGGATAGAAGGCGTTGACCTTGTCCTCGGCAATGACCAGAAGACGCAGATACTTAGCAGGCTGCAAGCACTTGGTTGCTTTTCCAATTCAGCTTCGACCGTTCAGGGTATGTATGATTATGGGCGGAATCGCTCCTTCGTAAAAATCCAGGACGGCTGCGATAACTTTTGCAGCTACTGCATCGTGCCGCTGGTAAGAAGCAGAGTGGAAAGCGTATCGGTGGAAAAAGTCATTGCTGAGGTTAAAAATCTGGCGGCGGACGGTGTAAAAGAAGTGGTGCTCACCGGAACCGAAATCGGAGCGTACCACAGCCACGGCGTCAATTTAACACATCTGCTGAAACGCGTCCTGGCAGAAACTGGAGTGACCAGATTGAGGCTATCTTCACTGCAGCCGCAGGAAATAACCTCGGAACTGCTTGAGCTCTGGAAAGACCGCCGACTGTGTCCGCATTTCCACCTTTCCCTGCAGAGTGGCAGCGATTCTGTTCTCCGGCGGATGAAGCGGCGGTATACTCCGGCTGACTATGGGCAGGCAGTTACTCTAATAAGAAAAGCGGTGCCTGACGCCGCTATCACTACCGATGTCATTGCTGGCTTCCCCGGGGAGACGGAGGCCGAGTTTGAAGAAAGCTACGATTTCTGCCGGCAGGTGGGCTTCGCCCGCATCCACGTCTTTCCCTATTCGCGCCGACCGGATACGAAGGCGGCCGAGATGCCAAATCAGGTTTCAGACAGGGTGAAAAGGGAGAGGGTACAGCAGATGCTGGCCCTGGCCGAAGAAAGCGCCAGCAGTTTTAGACAGCGCTTCCTGGGCAGAACCATGCCCGTGTTATGGGAGAAGAAATCAGGCGGCGTCTGGTCAGGCTACACGGAGAATTACATCAGGGTGTATAATAAAAGCAATGAAGATTTAGCCAACCAGCTAATACAAGTAAAGCTGGAGGGTTTATATAAGGATGGGGTGTGGGGGGTATGGTCAAACCTTTAATTTCTTCGCCGGGTTTCTGAACTCGCAGGGGACTTTAGTCTGGCAGAGGCCGCAGCCGAAAATCTTCACGCCGTATTCCTGCTTGAGGTAGCCGATATCATCGTTCATATAGCTGCGGCATTTTATCTTGTCGTGACCCTGTTCCGTAATGGCACCGGCGGGGCAGCGGGGAATGCAGGCCCGGCATTTCTTATTTACATAAAATAAACAGTTTGAGTACGGGTCTTTAGCGGTTCTGGGGTTGATGGGGAGGGGCATATCGGTGGCCACGCTGCCGCAGCGGTGAGCGATGCCAAGCTCGGTGATGAAGCCATCGGAGAGGCTGAAGGTACCCAACCCGGCGGCGTAGGCAATGTGCCGCTCCGACCAGTTGGAGATAGGGCCGCTTTCGTTCTCCAGTTGCTTGAAATAGGGCTGGAGAAGTGGCGCTGCGGCAAGGTATCCTCTCTCTGTGATGACTTCTACCACCTGCTCCCGCAGCGCCTCGTTGAACTTTTCCCCGTACCACCGGGTGTATGACCAGGGACGTGATGGCATGTCCTTTTGAGGTCGATTTGATTCCCGTGTCTTACTGGTGATGGGCAGTATCCAGCTGATGACGGACAGGCGTGCGGGCAGGTCGTCTGGCTTCTTCCCGCAGGCCACGGCCAGAGCTTCGCGCGGCGTAAAATGTGAAGGATCAATTATAACTTTATATTCGGAAAATATGGGGTCGTCGCCGTTAGCAAACTGCACCAGCGGCTGGTCAAAGAAGAAATCGTCGTTCGAATCAGGCATGCAGTTCAACGGGCTGTTGCGCACAAAAGCCCTGATTTCTTCCTGAATAAATACCGCCGTTTCCTCTGGATTAACATTAGCTGGCAAAAGTTATACTTACCCTCCTTTGTCATTTTCTGGTGCGAGGTAACCAGTGCTTACTCAGCCTCAAGCGCGTGGGTCAGGGCCTCTTTCATATGCTTGCCGGGCATCAGGAAGTCTTCCTCGGAAAAGTCCTGCCCGATGAGCCTCAGACGCTCGAGCAACGCGTAAAAGTTAATGGCCCAGCCGATGCCGAATGCCTCGGGAACTAAAACCCGGCTGTCATAGGCGTTCCAGTACGCTTCCCGGATACGCTCCAGGGTGGGCAGCCTGAAATCATACGGAACAAAACCAGCGACCTTCCCGTGCCATAAACGCTTTTCCCTCGGTTTTTCCAGTTCCTGGCATACTGCCAACAGTGTGAATGTGACCACCGTTGCCTGAAGCAGCCGAGTAACATATTTTACATTCATTTTGACTCCTTTATGACTGTATGCTATCCGTAGCCCAGCACCACAGAAGTTTCAATCTGGCGCCGGGGAATGCTCCAGTATGTTTCCAGTAGCTGGTCTTTATCGGGCAGCAGACAAAATCCGTGTTTCTGGTAGAAAAATATCGCCCAGCTGGCATTCGCCCATGTCCCCACCAGCAATCGAGAGCCGGTAAAAAGGTGCTTGATGTGGTCAAGGAGTCGACCGGCGATTCCCTGCCTCTGCCACTCTGGCAGTACATAAACATGGCGGATCAGGGCGATATTTTTAATCGGCTCCATTCCCATAATACCCACAAGCTCCCCTTCAACTTCCCAGCCGTGGAAGGTGACCCGTTCCATCTCTCCCGTTAGTTCTTCCATTGACATATAGGGCTGGCGGTAACGGTCGGCCGGAATAACGCCTTCATACGCTTCCGCGGCTTTATTGATGATAAAGTACATTCTCTGGGCATCACCGGCCCGGCATTGACGTATCATAAGTGTACAGCTTCACCCAGATTATAACATTCGTGAGTTGCATATGGAAAGAATAAAACATGAAAAAACCAGTACCGATAGCTAGTAACGCAGGTGCCATCTATGTTATAATTTACCAATTTGTAATTTTTTGCCTGCTCATGTGATGCCGCAGAATTTCCCGGTTGGGTCGATACCCCTACTCCATAGATAAATTGTACCCGAAAATGAAGAAAAAAGTGAAAAAATAACTCTAAAATGAGAGGATTGCGCGCTAACTGATCATATACGGTTAAAAAGTTTACTGCATCATGCCAGCCTGCGGCGTTATAAAGAGGTACTAGTGGCAAGACAATTTATAATATAGTACGGTAACTAGGGATAGACAGGAATAGTAAACTATAGACGAGGAGGTATAGTGTTGAAATCATCGCTTGAGGTGTTACAAAAAAGAATTAGCCAAGAGGACTATCAGAAGCTGTACGCCATAGACAATTCTAAAGTCCATCAGATCATTACTGAAACTGCCGAGCTCTGTAACCCGGATAAAATCTTCATCTGTAGTGATACCCCTGATGAGATAGCTCATATACGAAACATGGCAATTGTCACCGGCGAGGAGAACGCTGCTTTAATCATTCCGGGGCACACCTTCCACTTTGATGGTCCCAATGACCAGGGACGAGACCGTGCGGTTACCAAGTTCCTCGTGCCCACGGGAGATTCCCTCAGTAAAACCATCAATCAGATTGGTCGAGATGAAGGCCTTGCGGAAGTACAGGGTCTGCTTAGGGATGCGATGAAGGGTCATACGATGATTGTTCGATTTCTTACTCTAGGGCCAGCTAATTCTCCCTTTACCATTCACTGCCTGGAGTGCACCGATTCCTGGTATGTAGCTCACAGCGTGGACCTCCTCTACCGAAAGGGTTATGATGCATTCCGTCAAGCAGGTCCAGGGACGGAATTTTTCAAGACTTTACACTCGTCAGGAAAATTGGACGAGAATATGGCGAGCTTGAATCACGACAAGAAACGCATCTACATAGATTACTTTACAGATACCGTCTACAGTGTTAATAATCAGTATGCTGGTAACTCCGTGGGTTTTAAGAAACTGGCCCTTCGATTAGCTATTCGTAAGGCTCACCAGGAAGGGTGGCTAGCCGAGCATTTTATGATAATGGGAGTGCATGGTCCAGATGGTCGTAAGACTTACTTCGCGGGTGCCTTTCCTAGTGCCTGTGGCAAGACCTCTACTGCCATGCTTCCAGGGGAGACCATCTTGGCTGATGACATTACTTATGTTCGTAATATTGGTGGAGTTTGCCGTTCCGTGAATATTGAAGCTGGTATCTTCGGCATTATTCATGATGTCAACCCTAAGGACGACCCCCTAATCTACCAGATACTTACCAGTCCGGGAGAGATTATCTTTTCCAATATTTTAGTCAAAGATGCCAAGTGTTGGTGGTTGGGAATGGGTAGTGAGCTTCCTAAGGACGGAGCAAATTACACCGGGCACTGGTACGAAGGTAAGACCGATGAGGCGGGTGAAATAATTCTGCCCGCCCACAAGAACGCCCGCTATACTGTAGCCCTCAAGGCACTACCAAATTGCGACCCTGAGTTGGAAAACGTCCTAGGGGTAGAATTGAGTGGTGTAATATATGGTGGTCGCGATTATCGGGGTTATGTGCCCGTCCAGCAGGGCTTTGATTGGGAGCATGGTATTATCGCCTATGGAGCAGCTCTGGAGACAGAAACGACCTTTGCCCTTGTTGAGGAAGAAGGTAAACATGAGATAAATATAATGAGCATTCAAGATTTCATCTCTATTCCCTTGGGGCAGTATGTCAAGAACTACTTGGAATTTGGAAAGGGGCTTGAGAAAGCGCCCCTAGTATTTGGAGTTAATTACTTCTTGAGAGATTTGAAAACAGGAGAGTTCTTAAACGATCGCCGGGATAAGCACGTGTGGATAAAATGGATGGAGCTACGCAAGCATAATGAAGCCGAAGCGATAAAGTCTCCTACTGGCTGGCTACCCAAATACGAGGATTTGAGTCGGCTCTTCCATCAAGTATTGGATAAAGACTATGCAAAAGAAGATTACATCCAGCAATTCACTATTCGCGTTCCTGAAAACTTGACTAAGATTGAGCGAGTGGAGAGATTCTACCAGGAAAATGTTGCCGATACACCGGCGGAGCTCTTTGGGATACTTAACGAGCAGCGAGAGCGCTTGCTTAAAGCCAGGGAGCGCTTTGCTGACTACATCTCACCCGAAGACTTTGAAGGATAGGGGACTTCATGGTCTACTAGTGTAGTGAATCTAACGCTTCGTTAGCTTTCTTGACCTTGGAAAGAATGATTTCCATGGAAGCTGTCCAGACAAATGGTTTCGGGTTGGCATTGTTAACCTCAAGGTATTCCATGATTACCGCAACGAGATCAT
>JADHXF010000058.1 GCA_016783105.1 Dehalococcoidales bacterium
TCCCCCCTGAGGAATCGGCCACAAATCGCTCCCACTCTTCGTCATTGCTTAATCTCTCAACCAGCATCTATGAGCTCCAGCGGCTAGAAATCTTTATAAGCCTCATGCCTTTGCAGCCACGCCTTAATCTCACCAAGGCTGAGGGTTTTTCCCTGCTCCGAATTATTGTGCTTCATGTCAGTGACCACGTTCTCTCCAGGCATAAAAAGCCTCTCGTGCATTTTTTCACCCTGACGTCGCCCGACTTCTTTGACCATTGTTTTTTCATTTCCATATAACTCAATAAAAGCATGAGCCAAATCACCTAACTGAATAGTTGTATGAGGCGGGATATATATTTTACCGTTTTCGCCTTCATCCAGGATAGCAACAATGAATTCAGACAGTGTGTTTACATCAATGAAAAAACGCGTCATCTCTGGATGAGATATTATTATTTCGTTATTCAATTTAATCTGACGATGCCAATTTTCAATAACGCTGCCACTGGAGCCAAAAATGTTCCCTGACCTGACTACCATGAAACGTTTTCCTGTAGCTTTTTCAGCTTCAGCCAGTGTTAGCTTCTCCACGATTAACTTGGTAGCACCATAACAACTGGTAGACTCCACTGCCTTATCCGTGGATATACTGATAAACGTACTGCCTTTAAATAATTTGAGCAGGTTCGCTGTGGCGTGGACGTTTATAGTAATCGCTTCAGAGGGAGATAGTTCACAGAGATTTATATATTTGATTGCCGCCAGATGCAACACGGTGTCAACATCTTTTAAAGTAAACTGTAATAATTCTTCATTCCTGATATCGCCGACGAAAGGTTTAAGCCTGTCGTTAGCACATACTGAAAGCAGTCTGATGATGCCCTCACCGTTTCTGGCAACCGTGGCGATTTCCAAGCCTTCGTATTTATCCAGCACCTTTTTTACCACACGCCTGCCCAAGAAGCCGCTGCCACCGGTAATCAACATTTTTAGCTTTTGGTTATTGCGTTCTTTATCTACCCAGCCAGTGTTCAGTTCCTGCGACATGATATTCTATCCCCGTTTCATTCAAATTTAATTCTACCCATATGCCAACGTTATCCATAATCAGTTTGCACCGTTTTAGGTTGCTTAAAATCTTCTTCTTCGGGATTGCCTGATAATCTCTGTGGTCGGCCACAATCAATATGGTATCAAACTCCCCAAGGTCATCCGGAAAACGGAACGTCTCGACGCCGCATATCTGCTTGACCTCTTCTGCCGTGTAGTATGGGTCATGTACTTTGACCGTAATGCCCTTCTGTTTCAGGTGGGATACGATGCGCAAGGTCGGGCTCAGGGTATGAACTTTGAGGTCCCCTTTATAAGCCAGCCCGAGGATGCCAACCTTCTCCGCTCCCTTTCTGACCACAGTCTCAGCTACCGTACCGGGCAGGTCCCGGTCAGTTTGTATTGCCGATGTCAGGATGCTTAGCTGGTCTGTGTCATTTGTGCCGGCCAGTACATACTGGCTGGCAAGTGGAATACAGTAGCCCCCGGTGCCGAAGCTGGGATGGTAGGTGCCGATGTTCCATTTTGTGCCCACCAGCGCCAGCACCTCACGCATGTCAATATCGGGATAGGCCAGCGACAGTTGATTGGCCAGCGTGATTTCAACATGTCGGTAAGCATTTTCGATGCTCTTGACCAGTTCCGCATGCCGGTGGTCCTTGGCCGGCAGTATAGTATCACAGACTATGCCGAGGACTTCTTTCATCAGCGCAGTAGTCTCAGGCGTAGTACCCCCGACCACTCTCGGCAAATTTTTCAGGCTTTTTTCCGGGCTGATAAACCAGTCGCGGCGCGGTGCCACGCCAACCAGTATATCCCTACCCACCTTCGCCCCTTTTTTCTCGAAGGCAGGTATAATCGTCTTTTCGGTTGTGTTCGGGGTCAGCGTTGATTCAATGATTATGAGCGGCGGGGATTTCATACTGCTCTTATTAAAAGTGGACAGCTTTTCCATCACGTCAATGAGAATGCCATCATAAGGAACATCGTCTTTTTCAGTGGGGATACATATCAGATGTACCGGTATGTCTTCACTGATAAGCTGCTGCCACTCGGTGGTTGCCTGCATCATACCGGAGGCGACCAGCGGCTTGGTGTCAAAGCCAAGCCAGTACTCGATATTAGGTATCGGCAGGACGCCCCCGTTTACCTGGTCAACCTTGCCGGTATCAACGTCCGTTCCCAGACACTTCACACCTCTGCTGGCGAAATAGGCCATTGACGAATAACCGATATAACCGATTCCCCAGATGCCTATGGACTTTTCACCGCTCAGCAATTTTTCTTTCAGCATCATCTTACACCTGTTTATCTTCCATTTTAGAACCAGTCAACCGCAAGAACAACCTTTCATACTGCGCGGCTACCCTGTCCAGCGAGTATTCTGCCATAATTGTACCTTCCTCAACTGCTTTGATGCCATCATCGATAATCCGGCTGATTTCTTCGAGCTGGCCGACCAGATGCAGGTTGGGCGATTTTATTTCGGGAACCCCTCCCACCCTGGTGGCGATGACCGGTCTCCCCAGAGCCAGCGCCTCCAGCACCACATTGGGTATCTGTTCGCATATCGAGGGTAAGAGCAGTGCATCACATGCTCTGATTATTGACAGTGTCTCGTCGTGCGGTTTTGCTCCGAGCAGCGATACATTTTCCGCGAGACCCAGACGCTGAACTAATTTTTCTATGCGGGCGCGTTCAGAACCATCTCCAACAAGTATCAGCTTGAACTTTTGCTGCCAGCCAGATAAGGTTTTAACTAAATTGCAGACATTTTTAGTCCGTATCAGTGCCCCCACATGTATTAGAAATAGTTCATCGTTCTCAATACCTAAATCCACACGTATTTTCCTAATATCCGTCTTCTCTTTTGCCTGGCTAATCGCTGCCGTCTCAAGCAGTGTATTGCAGATGACCTCAATCTCAGCGCTTGTGCTGGCGGATATTTTTTTAGCGGTATCCTGGCACTGCACCACCAGCACTTTGTGCTTGCCCAGACGAATGGTCAGTATTTCCGTGATGAAATTGAACAGAGCCAGGGGCGGATTTGTCAATTTGAACCATTTCCGACCGCAGAAATGCCCCAGCAGCGTAACCGATGGTATGCCGTATTTTCGGGCGATGCGGGTGGCCGGCACCGTTGGGACGTAGCTGAGGTTATAGATTATGTCAACTTCCCTACCCCGCAGCCATCTTTTCAGGTATGAATACAGTTTCACGGCAAATATAAAACGCCGTACAAGATTTCCCGTGGGAAAAGGTCGCAATATTTCGATTCCATCTTTTATCTCATAATCGACTTCTCCGCCACGTCTGGCGGTGATAACATGAATCTGGTGGCCTTTCTGGTTTAACGTGCGGCAGAGCTTCCACAGCGATAATTCGGCACCGCCATAGGGGTAAAAGTGCTCCGATACCACAAGGATTTTCATTTCTGATTAATAATCCACAACGCTGCCTGCAAAAGGTCACTCGCAGTGTAATCGGGTGAACCTGGCTCGACTTCGGTCTCGCCAGTATTTGCCGGAATCAACACGGTACGGCAGCCCACATTTTTTCCGAGTTGAATATCCAGCGGTTTGTCCCCTATCACGAAAGACCGCTTGAGGTCGATATCATGTTCATTCACTGCCTGCATGACCATTTTCGGCTTTGGCTTGCGACATTCGCAGTTGTCATTTGGGTGGTGAGGGCAGTAATAGATGCCATCAATGCGGGCACCTTCTTCAGCTAATTCTCCCCGCATTTTCTGATGAATTTGAGCGAGCGTACTTTCGGTAAAGTAGCCCCGGGCGATGCCAGACTGATTGGTAACCACGATTACCTTGTAGCCATGCTCATTGAGCAACTTGATGGCTCTGGCGGTATTCGGAAATAGCTCAAAATCCTCGGGACGGCTGCAGTACGGCACGTCTATGGCCATCGTCCCATCCCGGTCAAGAAATATGGCGCGGTTAGCCATTGACTTGTTTCTCCACTGTTTCCTTAATGATTAAACGACCTGGATTATTTTACTTCCTTCCGGTTCGAAGGAAAATTCCAGAGCCGGCAGGTTGCTGAGCGCCTTTCTGACCTTCGCGTGTTTCGATTTCGGGCAGTACAGGAGCAAAAACCCACCTCCCCCGGCACCAAGCACCTTGCCACCCAGCGCCCCGGCGTTAAGTGCTTTTTCATAACACTCGTCAATCTTATCATTGCTGATGCCGCTGGCCAGCTTTTTCTTCAATTGCCATCCGCGATCCAGCATGCCGCCAAAAATACTTGCCGCAGCATTACTATTAAGCTGGTTTTTCAATGCAACGGCCATATCGCGCATTTTAGTCAAGTTCGCCATATTGTCGGGCTGCTGCGTTTTTTCCTCCAGCTCCTGTAAAATGCTGCCGGTCTCATGAATATCGCCCGTGTACAGCAGCAGCAGGTTTTGCACCAGCTCTTCTTTATGTCCCGCCGACCATATAATCGGCTCGGTGGCGACGCTTTCATCCGGGTTGAACTGAAAATAGCGGAAGCCGCCATAGGCGGCGATGTACTGGTCCTGTTTGCCGGCCGGCTCACCCAGGATGTCAATTTCAATATGACACGCTTCCCTGGCCAGCTCTTCTGCAGACTTCAGAATTCCCTTATAGGCATAAAGGGCATTAAGCAGGCCCACGGTGAAGCTGCCGGAAGAGCCAAGCCCGGCCCCGGCATGAACATCAGCCACCGACGCAATCTCTATACCCCGGCTGACCCCGACCAGTTTCAGGGCTTCCTTGACCAGTGGATGGCGCACTTCGTCGACACTATCAACGATTTCCGTCCTGGCATAGTAACTGACCCTGATGGCATCGCTGAAGCGTTTGTTGACGATAATATACATGTATTTGTTTATCGCCGTGCTCACCACCGCCCCGGGTTCATTCCGGTAAAAGCCTCGTAAATCGGTGCCGCCCCCGGCGAAGCTGATTCGGAATGGAGTACGCGTAATTATCATCACGTTGTCTCCTTCACAAAATCCTCGAAAACCTGTCGCTGTTCTGGCGTTCCGATGTCGTAAAATCGCTGTGGCGTGATATAAGCAGCCATCTCTCTCTGTTCTATCAGGCGCCGGTATATCACTTTTTCAAGAGACGCCTTGACCCCCTGCGACACAAAATCCAGCGTTTCTTTCCGAATAACTATGGCGCCCGCTTCCACGTACTTCAAATCTGGCGAGATATTCCTTTTATCGTATCTTGCCACCAATTTTTCACGGTCAACGGCAACGTTATTTTTAACGCCGGTCCCCACTTTATTATTATAGACTACCATGAGGGCTTTTCGCCCAAGCCGTAAATATTCCTTTTCCACTTCGCGGTAATCAATCGGCAGATAAGTATCCCCGTTCAGCACCAGGAGGTGCCTGTCCAGCATAGCCTGTGCCTGCTTCAGAGCACCTCCAGTCCCGAGCAATTTCGTACTTTCCCCACTGTATTTGATATTTACGCCCAGCTTATGGCCATTGCCGAAAAATTTCTTTACCTGTTTCCCGAGATAGCCGGTGCACAGGACGATTTCCTTGATTTCTTGATTTTCCAGTAGCCGTATCATGTAGTAGAGAAAGGGTCTGCCGGCGAAATGTAACATTACTTTAGGCGTATCTCTGGTCAACTCTCCCAGTCTTGTGCCTAAGCCGCCCGCTAAAATGACCGCCTGCATGATTGGTTCCTCAGGCCAGTTCGGCCAGTATTTCTTTTATCGCCAGGCAAACTGCTCTCTCAGAATTGAGTTCCGGCTTCCAGCCGAGCTTGTTCATTCGTGACGTTTCCAGGCATATGCGGGGGACATCGCCGGGCCAGCCCCGTTCTCCCCCGGTAAATTTCAACTCCACCCCGGATAATCCCATCTGCTCCAGCAGCAGGCGACCAATCGTCGCGACATCAATTACGTCTTTATTGCCCAGATTAAAAACGTTAACCTGTTCATCTGAATGCTGAAACCCGTAGAGCAAGCCGGCCACGCAGTCGCCAGCATGTATGTAGGATTTGGACTGTCTGCCATCACCGAGTATTTCCAGCTCCCCGGCGTTCTTTTTCAGCTTGTGGATAAAATCATAGATTACACCGTGGGTTGCCCTGGAGCCAACCACGTTGGCGAACCGGAATATCCACGCCTTCATGTTAAACAGATGGCAGAACGCGGTGATAAGCCCCTCGCCGGCCAGTTTGGCGGCACCGTACAGAGATATGGGCTGCAACGGGCCGTGGTCTTCAGAAACAGGTTCGCCGGATGTCTCGCCATATACCACGCTGCTGGAGGCAAAGACGATTTTACTGACACCCTGTCGTCGCATTGTTTCCAGGACGTTGTAGGTGGCGATGGTTCCTTGATTCAGGTCTGTTGCCGTGTCTCGCTGGCCAATCCTGACATCCGGGTTGGATGACAGGTGAAATACGACGTCACTCCCCTTCATCGCTGCTGCCAGCCGGTCGAGGTCCAGAAGGTCGGCCTGAACAAACCGGAAACTGGTGTTTCTTAAATGCTGGTCGATAAATTCCCGCCTACCCGAACTCAGGTTATCGTAGACAGTTACCGCTCCCATACTCACGAGTCGGTCAACCAGATGACTGCCAACGAAACCAGCGCCACCGGTGACAAAATATCTCATTCTCACAGCGAATCACGTAGTCGCTTCACGAGCACGTTCAGTATTACGCCGGCAAAGATAAATAGCGTGCCAACTGTAATCAGGAGCATCGCCACCATTGCCGTGCCCACGGCCAGCTCATTGATGGTGAAAAGTGCTTTCAGTACCAGAACACCGGCCACGATGCCCAGAATTATGGCGACGCCACCGACCAGCCCGAAGAACAGCAATGGTCTTCTCTCCGAAATCATCACCAGCACCCGATTCAGAACACCCATGCCGTGCTTTATGGGGTTCAATGTTGAGCCGTCCTTGGTGTAAATGGCCGAGATGGGAACTTCGGCGATTTTCAGTCCTTTGGCCGTAGCCTCCGATATCGTCTCCGCGGAGATAGCCATTCCCCGTTCTTTTGGCTCCAGCACATTTAACGCTTTCCGGGAGAAAGCCCTGAACCCAGACTCGGTATCAGACACGGTGCTCTGGGAAAGCATACGGGTAAAAAAGGATATGATTTTCTGCCCGAATTTGCGGTAAGCGGGAATGTTTTCACTGTGTTTCTGGCGCGCCCCGATGGCCACATCGGCGCCATCGGAGATGGCGTTCACCAGTGAAGGTATCTCTTCAGGGTTGTGCTGGCCGTCAGCATCAAGGAGAACCAGCACGTCCGGGTTTCTTTTCTTCGCTTCGGCAAGCACGGTCTGTACGGTGGCCCCGTAGCCGCTGTTTCTCTCGTGCTGGACAACCGTGGCGCCGGCCAGTCTGGCTACCTGCGCGGTGCGGTCGGAGCTGCCATCATCAACCACCACCACCTCATCGGCAAATTGCCGCGCCTGTAGAATAACGCTGCCGATATACTTCTCCTCGTTATAAGCTGGCATGCCGACAATTATGGCTGGTTTTCCTGTTTTCTTCATTTCTCCGCTGGCTAGAGCAAGGACTCTACACTGTTCCTCAACTCTGCCTCTTTGCTCGTCATTATAACATATGTACGACTCAAGTTGCGCCTTGTATCGATGAAAATCAATGGTAAAACACGTGATTTACAATGCCCCTGTTTTCGGGTAAAATAGCTGATATCCGGGCGGTTAGCTCAGTGGTTAGAGCGCCTGCTTCACACGCAGGAGGTCACAGGTTCGAGACCTGTACCGCCCACCATTGAGGCTAGAGTAGTTTCTGAGACCTCATGGTTGCCGTGAAAAGCAGGGGTGGTTGAATACGTTGCTGACCACCTGATTGTATAAAAGGGCGGGTCGCAAAATGAAAAATGTCTGTTTTGGTAACACCACAGGCACCCGTCAGCACGTCAGTTTAATCCCTTGTCAGAGGCTTTGTCTGACCTTTAGCCCAGGTCACATTTCAGACTATTGTTACTTGGCTGAACAACTCAAGCAACTGTTAATCCCTTCTTGCCCTCAAATTAACATTATAACCGGACCAGTTTTCGGGGAGCAGATCAACCCCCCCCCCCTGAAATGATTACATAGTCCTCGTTTTCATGCTTGATTTAATTATGTATATAGTCCTTATGTTTATCAAACAGTATGCTCCTTTTTAGAACGAATGAGTACGACTCACAGGCTACGAACATGCGCGATAGTATATATTTTGCTTCAAATTGACATACAGTGGTGAACTGCATTACCATTTCTTCCACGATGGGTAAGGAAAGAGGTGCCCTTCTATGAAGAGAATCTTGGTAACAGGCGCCTGCGGGCAGGTTGGTTCCGAGTTTGTACCAGCACTGCGGGCTAGATATGGGGCAGATACGGTAATAGCTACGGGGCACAAGACTGAGCCCAGCCAGGAATTACTTGACGGCGGGGAATTTTGCTTTATTGACTGTACAGAAATTAAATACGTCGCCGACCTGGTGAGGAAATACAGCATCGGCACTATTTACAACCTGACCACGATTCTATCCGCAAAGGCCGAAGCAAACCCACAGCTGGCATGGAAGGTAAATATTGACAGCCTGCGTAATATACTGGAAGTAGCCCGCGAGTATAAGTGCGCTGTTTTTACACCAAGTACAATAGGCGTGTTCGGCCCAGACACACCCCTGGATAATACCCCGCAAATCACCGTTCAGCGCCCCGGGACGATGTACGGAATCACCAAAGTCGCTGGCGAATTACTTTGTGACTATTACTACCGTAAGTACGGCGTTGATACCCGTGGCGTCCGCTGGCCGGGCCTTATCTCTTATGTGACTCCTCCAGGCGGCGGGACGACAGACTATGCCGTGGAGATATTCTATGAAGCAGTCAAGCACGGGAAATATGCAGGCTGCTTTATCAAGCAAGGGACCTATCTGGATATGATGTATATGCCTGACGCGCTTAAATCAGCGTTCCAAATTATGGAAGCTGAACCTGGCAGGCTCAAGCACCGGAATGCTTATAATGTTACCGCGATGAGTATTGCGCCAGAAGATATTGCTAATGAAATCAGAAAGTATATACCCAGTTTTACCATTGATTACAGGGTTGACCCTATCCGCCAGGCAATTGCTGAATCCTGGCCTAACAAAATGGATGACAGTGCTGCCCGCGCTGACTGGGGCTGGCAGCCACAGTATGACCTGTCAGCAATGACTGTTGATATGCTCAACAAGTTGTCTACCCGGCTGAAGAAATAACCGGGATTCATCTTATACTGTATGGTTGTTTGAGTTTATTGCCCTAACTTCAGAATGGTTTAACTATACACGTCAAACCACCATCAATGACCAGCGTGGCCCCGGTTATGTATTTTGCATCGTCGGAGGCGAGGAATACAGATAACGCGGCCACATCCCAGGGTTCCCCCTGTTTTCCCGTGGGGCACATGGTGTCTCGCGTTTTCATCATCTGTTCCACATTGCCTCCAAAAGCACCGGTGAGGGCGGCTACAACCATAGGCGTGTTCATCATGCCGGGCAATATGGCATTTGCCCGGATCCCTTTTGACGCATACTGAATTGCTACCTCTCTGGTAAAGGCGATAACGCCTGCCTTTGAGGCGCTATAAGCAATGGTTATATACGGTAAGTTTCTGATGGCATTGATAGAAGAGATATTGATTATGGAGCCGTGGCCCTGCGCTACCATGTGAGGAACGGCAAATTTACAGGTGAGGAACATGCTCTTCAGGTTAACTGTCATTGTTTTATCCCAGTCTTCCTCGCTCATATCTTCCACCCCACCGGGTATTTCAATACCTACGTTATTATGCAGAACGTCAATCGTGCCATAGGTCTGGAGGCATTTATCCATGATGTTTTTGCAGTCCTGTGACCTGGTCACGTCCGCCTGGACCGTGGTGCATTCTCCCCCTTCCCGGTCAATGATACTCTTTGTCTCAGCAGTAGCTTCAAACTGGGGTATTCGTCGTGGA
>JADHXF010000059.1 GCA_016783105.1 Dehalococcoidales bacterium
TCTGCTGTCGCCCAGACAATAGCTTCTTCAACATGACCGCCGATTAGCTGCCCCGGCTTCAGCGGGTCGATGGTGCACATGTGGATGTGAAATATTTTCTCACCTTCATATACGGAAAGCGACCCCTGAGCGGAGAGGACGGACAGGTGGCCCTCATACTCGTCAAAGTCCCATCCCCACTTTCCGTCTTTGGGAGCGGTGCCGAATTTGGCTTTTTCCAGAGAGCCAATGATACCGAGGATTATTGCCGAGGTTATGCCTTTCTTTTCACAGTACCGGGCAAGTTCACTCAAGAGTTCCTGGCCCTGATTCAGCCTGAGAAGATTGACCGATTTGAACACGTAGATACCTCCTTATTAACTTGTTGTCTCAGCCCTATTTGATAAATTGTGAGGATGGAACCATCCAGTTGATGGGTAATAATTACACTGTGGCGCGGGCAGCCGCCAGCGTTTCAGTTAATATTACAATATTTCCATGGTAAATGACAAGAATCAGGGAATTGCTAACGGTGAATGTTTGACAAATATCAGGGGAAAGATAAAAATATGGTTAATGCGCCATCACCCTGAGAGAATTCACGGCGGACAGAAGTTTACCGCACCATAAATTTACAACTTAAAGGAGGAGACAAGCATGGGCCGTAAAGCCAAGGTCGGCTTCACCCGGGATTACTATGACAAAGATGGTAATTTTATCCTGGATTGCCCGGGATTCAGGTCTCTGGAGAAGATGCCGGATATTGAACGCGAGATCTTCGCCGAAATGCTGCCCGAAGTGACTCCGCTTCAGATAGAAGATTATGATATCGTGGTTACCCGTACCTTTTCCCGATGGACGGAGAGCAGTTTCGTCGGCAATGACCGGCTTCTTTCACTACACCGCAACGGTGTTGGTTATGACCGCATTGACGTTCCGGCGCTGACCAAAGCCGGGGTACTTTTATGCATCACGCCGGACGCGGTGCGCCGCCCGGTCGCGGTGGCCATCATTACGTTTATCCTTGCTCTCAGCACACGTCTTTTCATCAAGCACCAGCTAACCAGCGAAGGACGGTGGAGCGAGGTGGCCAAATACAACGGCTACGGCCTGATTGGCAGGACGCTGGGGTCATTGGGTGTGGGGAACATAGGGCATGAGATGTTCAAACTGGCCAAGCCTTTTGGCATGAGGCACATCGCCTATGACCCTTACCTCAAACCGGAAGATGTGAGCGATGTTGACGTGAAGCTGGTGGATATGGACACGGTGCTCTCTGAATCTGACTTCCTTAATATCAGCTGTCCGCTGAATGAGAAGACACGTCATCTCGTTGGCGAGAGGGAACTGAAAAAGATGAAGCCGACTGCCTTTCTGATTAATACCGCTCGCGGGCCGACTATTGATGAGGCGGTGCTCGTGAAAGCTCTGCGTGAAAGGTGGATACAGGGAGCAGCACTGGATGTCTTTGAACAGGAACCAACGCCGCCGGATAACCCGCTGTTAAAGCTGGACAATGTCATCGTTACCGCCCATGCCATGGCTTTCACCGACCATTTTCTCAACAACGTGTGGGAAATCATCGCCAGGCAGATCACGCAGCTTATAAATGGGGGAATGCCCGACGGTGTGGTGAACCGTGAGGTCTGGGACCAGCCGAAATTTCAGTCCAAATTTAAGCGGTTCCTGGAGCAGATAAAAAGCTGAAATATAAAGGAAGGAGAATAATATTGAAGAAAAACCGTGTGAAGGAGCTGTGGCGTGAAGGCAAGGCGGCAGTTGGCACCTGGATGGTGCTGGGCAGTCCCATTACCGCCGAAATCATCGCCAATATGGGATTCGACTGGATAGTGGTTGACACCGAGCACGGGTCCATTGATATCGGCCCAACACAGTCCATCATACAGGCAGTATCATATACCAGCACGGTGCCGATGGTCAGGGTGCCCTGGAACCACCCGATGCCGATTAAGCGCGCTCTGGACGCCGGCGCATACGGGCTGGTCATTCCCATGGTTAACAGTCGTGAAGAGGCGGTGCAGGCGGTGCAGGCCGCACGCTATCCGCCGCTTGGCGCACGGAGCTATGGTGGTCCGCGGGCACGGCTTTACGGCGGGGTCGATTACTTTGAGCACGCCAATGAGGAGATTGCTTTGATAGTACAGATTGAGCATATTGATGCCGTGAACCACGTTGATGAAATCCTTTCCGTGGAGGGCGTTGATGCCTTCTTTATCGGGCCGAGTGACCTTGCTATATCCATGGAGCTGAAACCGGGGCTTGACCAGGCCGACCCACGGCACAGGGATGCCATAAGCAAGGTGCTGGCGGCGGGGAAGAAACACGGTGTTGCCGGAGGCCTTCACGTTGGCAGTGCCGAAGCGGTCAACGAACGCATTGCCCAGGGGTTTCAATTTATTGCCCTGAGCAGCGACGAAGGCTTTGTGCGGGGCGCGGCATCATCAGCGCTGAGCAAGATTGTTAACGATAGAAAAATCGCTTAAATCAACTCTTTACTGAGGCGGACGTTACTTCCTTCTTCGGAACTCCCGGAGCAGCGAGAGAATCAGAGTAACGCCGAATAACAACACCACGATGCCAAAGAATATTTCTGCCTTGTAGTCTTTTTCCGGCGGTGTCAGTGGGAGTGGGGCTGGCCCTTGCCGGGGTTTTGTGTTGGGAGCGGGCTCCTGTCCTGCTGGTGAAGTGGTGTTTTCGGTAGAGAAGGTCACCGTTTTTTCATTGTTCGCTTCATTGCTCTCCGGAACCTGGTTGCCTTCATCGATGACCACCCTGACAGTATGAGGTCCAGCCTGTGACATCCAGGTACTGAAGGTCTCCTCAGTCTCAGCGTCGGGCTCAAGTGAATTGATTTGCCCTGATGCCAGGTACTGGCCATCGACATAATAATTCACGGATGAATATCTGGCCTTGGCATCACCCTGATTTCTGACGGTTACCGTAAAGACCACATTGTCACTGACCGAGGGTTCTCCAGAGGGCCAGGTGATGGACTCAATGGTCAGGTCAGGGGCGGGAATGGAAAGGGCGACCGTTTCTCCATTATTGCTCTCAACTCCCTCAGAAACAACATTGGCGCCGTCAGCGAACACGGTAAGGGTGTGCGGGCCGGCGGTGGCGTCCCATTCAAAGGTACCGGTCACGCGCGCGCCAGCGTCGAGCTGCGGAATTTCCTGGTAATTCACCGCGTTATCGTCGATGTAGAAGTATACCTGGAAACCATCTGCTCTGCGGCTGCCTTTATTGGTGACGTATGCGGTCAGGGTAACTTTATCTCCCACGGATGGATTAATCGGGCTCCATATCAGGGATTCAAGGGCAAGGTCAGGCATGGGGTAGGCAATCAACGTCTCATTATTTGTTTCATTGCTCTCTGCCACCAGGTTCGAATCATCGGCAACAGCCTTGATAGCGTGCGAACCCAATGTCACTTTCCAGTCAAAGGTTCTGATTACTTTGGTGCCGGGCTCCATGTCTGGGATGTCCTGATAGCCCCTTGGGTTGTTATCAATGTAAATATGGACCAGTGAAGCGTCTGCCCTGCTACCTCCATCATTCTTTACGGTTACAGTGAAGGTTACCGTTTCTCCTACCGATGGGTCGTTGTGCGACCAGTCTATACTTTCGATTATAAAATCCGGACCAATGGGGACAAGGGTGATTATCTTTTCATTATTGGTCTCATCGCTTTCGGCAACTGCATTGGTGAAATCAACAAGAGCTTTAATGGCATGTTCACCACCGACGGCGGTCCAGGTGAAGGTCTGATTATCGGTTGCGTTAGCTGATATTGGATTTATGTGGTCAGAAGACACACGGTTATTATCAATCTCATAGGCAACATAGGCGTAATCAGAGCCAGCCTCTCCCTGATTTTTTACCGTAACGGTAAATGTCACTGTGTCACCGATAATCGGCTCCGGCGGGTCCCAGGTTATCTGCTCTATGATGAGGTCAGAAGGTGGCGTTAGAAAGATGATGTTTTTTTCATTATTCGCTTCATCGCTCTCGGGCACCTCATCCTGGGGGTTGACAATGGCCTTTATCCGATGTGAACCTGCTTCAGCTCTCCAGGTGAAAGTTACTCCCGTTGTGTCACCGGCATCTATGCCTTCCAGTGCCCGATAGCCCATGTAGTAACTATCAATGCGCAGATTGACACCGGATTCTTCAGAGTCGCCGGTTCCCTGGTTCTTCACGGTCACGGTGAAGGTAACCTTATCGCCTACTGATGGCAAAGTCGGTGACCAGGTAATATTCTGAACAATAAGGTCGGCAAGACTCGGTGAGAAGGTGACGATTTTTTCATTATTGGTCTCATCGCTCTCGGTAACAACGGCATGCGGGGTCACAGTGGCTTTTATATCGTGTGTGCCCTCCTTGGCAATCCAGGAAAAAGTCACGTTTTCAGAGGTGCCGGGATCAAGCTCATCTGTCCATGCTGAATCTAAATACTTGTTATCAACGTAGAAATTGACGGTTGAGTTGCCCGACGCAGCGTTACCCTGATTGGTAACGGATACAGTAAAGCCTACGTTATCGCTTATTGATGGTTCCTCGAGAGACCAGGTGATATCATCTATGATGAGGTCGGGAAGGAGAACTGAGAAGAGTACCGTCATTTCATTGTTATCTTCATCTGTCTCCGGCACGGAGTTGTTTTTATCGACGATAGCCTTAATATCGCGTGGGCCTGCCTTGGCAAACCAGGAAAAAGTTAAGGGCAGCGTTTCACCGGGGTATATTAGGCCGCCATCTTTATCACCCCAGGAAGCGCTGCCGATGTAAAAATGTACGCGGCTTGAGTTGGCGATGACCGTGCCTCGATTCTTAACACTTACCGTGTAAACCACCGTAGCGCCAACGGAAGGTTCCGACGGCGACCAGGTTATAGAATCGATTATCAGGTCCGCGCCCAGTGTTGATAAAGTGTAGTTTTTTTCGTTGTTACCCTCATTGTTTTCATTAACCTGATTATTGTAATCGGCCACTGCTTTTATGGTGTGTATGCCAGCCTGGGCAGTCCAGGTGAAGGAATGTTTACTGCTGGCACCGGGGTTAATCAGGGGAACGTTTTGACGGTTAATATAGGCGCCATCAATATAATAGGCAACATAGCACTGACCTGAGGCAACCGTGCCCTGGTTACTGATGGTGATGGTGAAGGTTACATCATCCCCGAAAGTCGGCGTTTCTGGCGAACTGGTTATCATTTGAACGGTCAGGTCAGGGCCGGATTGCGCCCGCACCACTGTACCTGCGTACTTTACCGGACAGAACAGCTGGCAAGTAAAGACCAGTATGGTAACCAGAAATATGGTTGCAGTGAGAATCCTTTTCGGCATAGCTACTCGTTAACGGGTATTACCAGGACGAGACCGGTTTGTACAGTTAATAATTACCCAACCTCCCACGCTGATTGATATATAGTCTCGACCATACATATTATAATATGTTTACATAATACATATTGCAAGGCAACAATTCAATACGACAGGCATAGTGAATTAGTACTACCTTTGGAACAGGTACTTAAGTCTAGACCACAGACCAGCTATCTCCGGCTTAACCGCAGGATAGCAGAGCAGACAATAACCGTGATTACAATAGCCACACTGCTGACGGTGAAGCTCGTATGGAAACCGAAATGGTCTATCAGGTAGCCCAGTATAGGGGTCAGTATTCCGGTACCTTCCATATTGCCGAAGAAGTAAAAGCCGAGCACGGTGGAGCGATTTCTGGCGGCGGCCTGGTCAGCGATGTATGCCTGTGCCGCGGTGGTGTTGAAGTATATGGTAATGCCGATGATAGCCAGTATGGCAGCGGTGCCAAAGCCGTAAGGTAGCACATTAAAAAGATAAATGGCAGCGCTGCCCGTCAAACACATGATGGTGATTATCGCCACCCGGCCAAAGCGGTCCGAGAGATAGCCGCCGAATGGTCCCGCCCAGAGCCCCATGCCGTATACGAGCGATACTGAAACCGCCGCCATTTCTTTGCCCGTGTCATATATATCAACCAGTAAAAGCGGGACAAAGGAAACGATGGACATAAGCAGTGCCTGGGTGAAGGAGCTCAATACCACCACGGTTATGAGGCGGCGCCTGTGGCCGGTCGCAGGCAGGGCTTCAGTGGAGACTCCGGTGTCCCCGGTCGCTGCTTTCTGAGATGGCATTCGTTTCCCCAGCATTATATGGAGCATAATGCCAATACCGATACTGGGAATGGCCAGCGTGATGAAAGGACCGCGCCAGCCCCAGGCGGCGGCAATGCCGGCGGCGATAAGCGGTGCCAGGAAGTAACTGAAACTGCCGCCGACCATGTGAAAGCCTAATGCCTGGCCGCGGGTTCTCGGCGCCACCGCGGCCGATATCATGGTGGTGGAGGCGGGGTGGTAACCACCACCCAGTATACCCATCAGCACGAGAGCGGTGACCAGTACGATATAGTTTGGCGACATGCCAGCCAGCAGTCCGGTTACTCCCACGCCGACGATGCCGATGGTGAGCAGGACGCGTGGCCCGAGGCGGTCGGATAGCCATCCCGCTGGCAGCTGGCAGACGCCGTATATCACGCTAAAAGCCGATATTAGAAATCCGGCGCGGGTGTAATCCAGGGCGAATTCATCGCGGATGTAGGGCAGAAGTGGCACCGGCAGGGCGGTCACCAGGTGGTGGGAAAGGTGTGCCAGCACAAATAAAGGCAGCAGTCCGCTAAAAAGAGAGCGCAAACTGAATCTACTTCTGATGGCCGGTTTCCTTTCTGCGGTAAAAACCGTACTCAGTTGAGTTGTTGATTATGTGTATCATACCACGAGAGAGGAATGAAATTCTCGCTTTAGTCACCTGTCTTATCAGGAGGAAGAGGCGGCCTTCTCAATTCTGATAGCGCAGACCTTGAACTCCGGTATCTTGGCCACTGGGTCCAGTGCCGGTATGGTCAGCTGGTTGGTGGGACTCTCGGCGAAATGGAAGGTCATGAAGACAACGCCAACCGGGGAAACCTCGGTGATTTTGGCACGGGCGGTGACTTCGCCGCGCCGGGAAACCACCCGCACCGTATCACCGTCAGCAATGCTGAAGGCGGCGGCGTCCCTGGGGTTTATTTCCGCCAGTTCCTCGCTGTGAAAAGCGTTAAGTCCTTTCACCTTTCGGCTCATCGTGCCGGTGTGGTAATGGAACAGGCTGCGGCCGGTGGTCAGCACCAGTGGGTAGTCTTCATCAGGAGTTTCGGCTGACGGCCGGTACTCCAGCGGCACGAAATGCCCCTTGCCGCGGGTAAATATCTCGGTGTGGAGAATGGCCGTTCCCGGGTGCTCCTCGGTGGGGCAGGGCCATTGCAGGCCGCCCTTTTCCAGTCGACGGTAGGAAATGCCTCCATAGCTTGGGGTCAGCCGGGCGATCTCATCCATAATCTGGGACGGGTTGGTGAAATCAAAGCCGTTGCTGCCCATTCGCTTTCCGACCTGTTCGATAATCCACCAGTCCGGCCGGGCATTGCCAACCGGTTCCACTGCCTTTCTTACCCGCTGCACCCTTCGCTCGGTGTTGGTGAAGGTGCCTTCTTTCTCGGCGAAAGTCGTCGAAGGCAGGACAATATGCGCCAGCCGGGTGGTTTCGGTGGGGAAGCAATCCTGCACGATGAGCAGTTCCAGGCGCTGCAACGCTTGAATAGCGTGTTTGGCTTCCGGCTCCGTCAGCACCGGGTTCTCACCCATGATATACATCGCCTTGATTTGACCGTTGTAGGCGGCCTCAAACATCTCGGTGACGGTCAGACCCGCTCTGGTTGGAGGCAGCGAGCAACTCCAGCCCGCCTCGAATTTTCCCTTCACCGGTTCGCTGGTCACCGCCTGGTAGCCGGGGTAGACATTGGGCAGCGCCCCCATATCACAGGCGCCCTGGACGTTGTTCTGGCCGCGCAGCGGATTGACGCCGCTCCCTGGTTTACCTATATTCCCCGTGAGCATGGTCAGGTTGGCCACGGCAATCACGTTATCCGTCCCGTGGGAATGCTGGGTGATGCCCATAGCATAGAAGAGTGCCGCGGGGCTATGGGTGGCGTACATCCTGGCTGCCTGAATTATTTTGTCTTTCGGCACGCCGGTGATTTTTGCCACGGTATCCAGGTCAAAATGTTGCAGCGATTCTTTGAAAGCATCCAGGTTCTCGCAGCGCTCATTGATGAAGTCTTCATTCAGCAGGCCTTCGTCTATGATTACCCGGCATATGCCCATGAGCAGGGCAACGTCGCTGCCGGGGCGGTGCTGCAGGTAGATATCGGCGTGGCGTACCAGCTCGATTTCTCTTGGGTCGGCCACAATTAGCTTTGCGCCTTTACGTACCGCCTTCTTGATTTCAAAGCCAATTACCGGGTGGGCTTCGGTGGTATTGGTGCCGATGGCGAAGATGCAGGCGGCGTCTTTGATATCACCGATGGAATTGGTCATCGCCCCGCTCCCGAAGGTGGTGACCAGACCGGCCACCGTGGGGGAATGTCAGAGGCGGGCACAGTGGTCGATATTATGTGTACCGATGACCGCCCGGCCCAGCTTCTGGAGAAGGTAATTTTCCTCGTTGGTACACTTGGCCGATGCAATAATGGCTATCTCTTCCGGTTTGTACCGGCCTAGCCCCGCCGCCACCGCGTCGAGCGCCTCGTCCCAGGTGGCTTCATGGAGTTCTCCATTTTGCCTGATGAGGGGGTGGCTCAGGCGGTCAGGGTGGTGAATAAATTCCGTGGCGCCGAAGCGGCCCTTGACGCAGAGTCGGCCACGGTTTACTTCATTATCTCTATCCCCCCGGGCACTTATGACCTGCCCATCTTTCACCCCGAGGTACATCTGGCAGCCAACACCGCAGTAAGGGCAGGTGGTCTTCACTTCATGGGCTGGCTGGACAGCCATTTTCGGCATCAGGGCACCCACCGGGCAGCGCACCATGCATTCACCGCAGGACCGGCAGATTGACTCAAACAGGGAGGCACTGTCAACAGGATTGACCTGCTCGCGGTCTCCCTGACGGCCTATCTCAATGGCGCCCACCACGGTGACTTCGTGGCAGGTACGGACGCATTTGCGGCAGAGGATGCAGTAATTGCGGTCTATCTTGAAAAAGGGGTTGCTGTAATCGACCGGACGCTCTCTGTTTTTGGGGCGAATGGGTAGCTCGGTCACACCCAGGTAGTCGACCACCTTCTGTAAATCACACTGGCCGTTCTTGGGACAGAGCACACAGCGGTCGGTGACGGAAACATTGCGCAAGCAGATATCGTAGGGCTGGCAGCGTTCCTTGCGGTCGCAGATAAGACACTCGCTGGGGTGCTCGGCGAGGATTGGTTCCAGGGCAGTACGGCGAGCTTCATTTAACGGCGCGGTATTGGTCCGTACCACCATTCCTTCCGTGACGGGCGTGGTGCAGGCGGTAACTAAATCTGGCATTCCTTCGATTTCCACCACGCAGAGGCGGCAATCGCCGGTTGGCTCAAGGTCAGGGTCATGACACAGATTGGGCACATATATCCCCGCCGCCAGGCTTGCCTCGAGCAGAAGGGTACCCTTGCCGGCTCTGACTTCTCGCCCGTCGATGGTTATCCTGATTTCGTCCATCACCTTGAAGCAACTTTTTGGCGAAGCCTGTGTTTATTCTTGCCCGGCTTTGGAGGCAGTGGTGGTGGGGTAATGACGCAGCGCACGGCGCACTGCAGACAGCGCCTTCCCTCTTTTGCCGCCGCTTCGTTGCTGAGGCCAAGTTCGACCTCCTCAAAGTTATCAGTTCTCTTCTCCACCGGCAGTGCCGGCATAGACGGCCGGGTCCACTCGAAAAAGCCATCATCTTTGCTTACACAGAGGCTGAACTCACTCGGCGGCGCCAGGACTTCGCTGATGTCTCCCGTGCCGCCCAGATATTTATCAATAGACGCGGCTGCTTTACGGCCGGCGGCGATGGCCTCAATCACTGAAGCCGG
>JADHXF010000060.1 GCA_016783105.1 Dehalococcoidales bacterium
ATATCTCCGTGGCGAGGTAATTGACCGTTACGTTGCTGGCACTGTCGGCAAGCACGTCATGCTTGTAGAGGATAAATCCGTTCTTGTCCTGGCCGTTGACGTAAGGATCTCCATCGGGGTCATTGAGCTTTTGACCAGCCACGGCGCATGCCGAGGTTGGGTCAGGGAACAGGCTCATGTTATCGGTACCTACAGTAACCGGGATGGGCAGGGTGCTCAGCTGGTTGTCAACCATCATGGCCACCACCGCCGACTGGACATTGGCGAACTCGGTATCCGCCGCCTCATCTTCACCTCGGCCGATGAACCTTCCCACGTTGGGGATGACCACTGCGGCCAGCACGCCGAGGATAGCCACCACGATGAGCAGCTCAATCAGCGTGAAACCCTTCTCGCCTCTCTTCGGTAATTTCATTGTTAACCTCCTCCTCACCTTACTTGGTATTGTTTATTCATCACGCTTTAGCAATAGCATTACTCGTAACCCGTGAGCACCTGGGTTACCGTGCCGTACGCGTCAACCGTGTAGGTGCCCTGCGATATCTCCGTGGCGAGGTAATTGACCGTTACGTTGCTGGCACTGTCGGCAAGCACGTCATGCTTGTAGAGGATAAATCCGTTCTTGTCCTGGCCGTTGACGTAAGGATCTCCATCGGGGTCATTGAGCTTTTCACCAGCCACGGCGCATGCCGAGGTTACGTCAGGGAACAGGCTCATGTTATCGGTAGCTACAGAAACCGGGTAGGGCAGTTGTTCCAGCCCATTGTCGGTCATCATGGCGACGACTGCCGACTGGATGTTGGCGAACTCGGTTTCCGCCGCCTCATCTTCACCACGGCCGATAAACCTTCCCACGTTGGGGATGACCACTGCCGCCAGCACACCGAGGATAGCTACCACGATGAGCAGCTCAATCAGTGTGAAACCCTTCTCGCCTCTCTTCGGTAATCTCATTTCTCCACCTCCTTCATCTCATTTATTTTGTGCCAAGTTCAGAAGTTAGACTACCGTGTAACAGTTCAATCATAAGTTATGGATGAAATACATACAATCCTGCGAAGTAATGATTTTCACAGCGCTGACGGCTAATCCTTTCGGGTGAGTAGACATAAGACTTTTCGCCTAGTACCGGACTAGTTCCGGTTGTCGGGGACAAGGCCTCGTTTCACAGCGTAGGCGGCCGCCTGGCTGCGGTTTACCAGGTGAAGTTTGTCCATGATATTGCGCAGGTGTGTCTTTACCGTATTCTCTGAGATGAACAGGGAGTCAGCGATTTCCTTATTGGTGGCACCCTGGGCTACCAGTTGCAGCACTTCATCCTCGCGGGGACTCAGGTTGGCTTCCTCTTCGGCCGTCTTTTTAGCCATGGCATCGGTACCTGAACCCTTGAATTCGGTAAGCAGTTTGGCGGCCATCATGGGGGAAATAATAACGCCACCCTGAGCAATGTGGTGAATGGCCTGAACGAGTTCCTCCGGTTCCGTATTCTTCAGAATGTAGCCGGTAGCCCCGAACTTGATAGCACTAAAGAGGTCAGCTTCATTATCGGAAACGGTTAAAACAAGGATTTTCACCTGAGGCATCTTGATCTGGAGCGCCTGCGTGGCTTCCAACCCGCTGCACTGTGGCATGTTCAGGTCCATCACGATAACATCGGGTGCCAGTTTTGCCGCTTTTTCTATTGCCTCCAGCCCGTTGACTGCCTCTCCTACTACGCTGATATTCTTCTGATTCGCCAGTACGGTGACAATGCCGCGGCGAAAGAGGGCGTGGTCATCCACCACGAGTACTCTGACCGATTCCATTTCACATCCTCACTTTCTCCACCGGCAGATGGACTCTTACTTCTGTACCCTGGCCGGGGGCGGTCGTGATTGATACGCGGCCGCCAAGCCCCTCAGCCCGCTCCTTGATGATGGTCATACCATGATAGCCAGGCGGGTATTCTTCCAGTCCTTCAAGATTGAAACCCTGGCCATCGTCTTTAACCAGCATTTCCACCGCGTCAGCGGTGTTTTTCAGTGTTAACTTGACGCCGCTGGCCATCGCATGACGCCTGACGTTGGTCAATGCTTCCTGGGCGATGCGCAGTAGCTGCAGTTCCGCAACCGGAGAAAGGCGGGTAAAGGGTTTGACGATTTCAAACTGCACCGGGATGCCATTGTTGCTGCTAAACTCTCTGACATAGTTGCCGAGAGCGGCGAGAATGGAAACGCTTCTTATTTCGGTGCTCAGCTGATCGATTGATTCCCGGATGTCCTCGTAGGTATTCTGCACCACTTCGCGGATTTCATTAAGCTCAGTGAGCGCCTGCACGGAATTATTTGACGTGAGCAGGTCACTTACTGACTTGGTCTTCAAATTGAGGTAGCTTAATGACTGAGCGACCCCGTCATGAACCTCCCGGGCAATACGGCGGCGCTCTTCAATAATAGCCTCCCTTTCAATGCGGCGCCGTATGTTCAGGTTGATGCGATACGGCACGGTGGCGACGACAAAGGAGAAGAGAGTGTAAACGATGAGGAGAGTGAGGTTATATCCCTGCAGTATCCAGGTAAATTGTGCCGTGAACTGGCTCAGGAACAGGTGAGTGAGCGAAAGAGACAGGGAGGCAGTGGCGGCAAGAGAAAGGGCAAGTTTCTCTTCGAAGAGCAGGGCCGCGGTCATGATTGGCGTGAGAGAATAGAGCAGGAAGATGCTGTTAAGGCCATTAGTGTAGATTACGAGCAAGATACAGAGGATAAAATCACCGCTCAGGATCAGGTAGGTCATGGCACCCCTGGCCTGCCAGCGGAGAGGGGAGAAAACCCGGAGAATGCTGTAAATCCCCAGCGTGCCCAGTATGATATAAAGCTGAACTGCGGGCATAGCGCTCATAATCGGGGCTACCTGGGAGAAGAGCACCGCCAGCGCATACGCCAGGAAGCGGTAAACAGCGAGAAACTGATATGCTTCTTTTTCGTATCGAAACTGCATCTAAAGCCTTATTCCTCGGTTCCTGTCGTTAAAATGGTAATCCGCAGGGTGCTCAATGTCAAGACTGGACATAAGTACTTACACCAAGGGGAGTGACAAATGTCGCTGCCCGAAAAAGTCAGGATATACATCAGATAGTAATCAACCCCTGTTTGATGGCGATGACGACCGCCTCCGTGCGCGCGTTGGCATTCAGCTTGCGCAAGATGGAGGTAACATGGTTTTTAATGGTCTGTTCACTTATGTCCAGCTCGGCGGCAATCTGCTTGTTCAGATAGCCCTGAGCTATGTACTGCAGGATTTCCATCTCTCTCGGGGTAAGCGGGGCAATGAACGGTTCCGTTTCGCTGCGCTGCGACAGTTCCTGGAACTGTTGCAGCACCTGCTCTGCCAGCTTTGGCCTGGTGGTCAGACTTTCATTAATCGGGTGCTCACCGCGGGAAACGCTCCTTATGGTATTGGTCAACTCACTGGCGGTAACATCCTTGCCTAGATAGGCAACTGCCTGAGCTTTAAGAGACTGGAAGAGCTGGGCGTCATCCGGATTGGACGTGAGCACCACTACGCCGATAGTCGGCAGGCGCTGTTTAATTTTGCGTGCCAGCTTCAGGCCGGCATCCGCCGGCGTGTCGATATCCAGCAGAGCCACATCGGGCGGCAGATTATCGATTATGGTAAGTACTTCATCTGAAACCTCAGCTGTGGCGGAGATGGTAATGTCACGCACTCTGGAGAGGGACTGCTCGATTCCCTGCCGGAAAAATACCTGCTGGCTGATGATGATAACCTGTATTTTGTTCATTTTTTGTAACCTTCTTTCCGTATTTAATTATCGGCGGGCCCAGTTTCAGGTGAGGCCACCTCCCCGCTTTCCGTGCCCACCGGTGTTCCCACGGTGCTCTGGAAGGTGGTACTAAAAATTGCTACCAGATTCGGGTCGAATTGAGTCCCGGCACCTCGTTCCAATTCCTCAAGTGCCTCCTCAATGGGCAGGGCATCAGAATAACTCCGTACCGTGGTCATGGCGGCAAAAGCATCGGCTACCGCCAGGATACGTGCTTCCAGAGGTATCTCCTCGCCTTTCAGGCCGATAGGGTAGCCGGTGCCGTCGTATCTTTCATGGTGGTGCAGAATGCCGGGCAGGCATGGGGCCAGTTCCGGGGCACGGCTGGCAATGTTTACTCCCACCTGGGGGTGGGTTTTAATTATCTCCCAATCACTGGTCGTCAGTGGGGTTCGTTTATTCAATATCTTTTCACTGATACTTACCTTGCCAATGTCATGCAGTAAAGCGCTGGTCTCAAGTTTGGCAATTTCCTCTGCCTCAAGATTGACGGCTGTGGCCAGAAGGACAGCATACTCCTTCACTTTTCTCCAGTGGCTATTGGTGTAATGTTCCTTGGCGTCTACGGTTTCCGCCAGGGCAAATATAGCGCTCAGCGTGTCCCCATCCTGGCTGTCTATTAAACCGAGCGGAGTATCTTCCAGTTCCAGCAAAGTACCTGAAGCACAGTAACTGCGGTTACCACCTTCACGCTTGGCGCGGTAAAGCGCGGTATCAGCCGCATTTACTATTTCATCTGCAGTGACACCGTCTGCGGGCCAGTTTGCCAGGCCAAGGCTGGCGGTTATCGTAATATGTCCGGCCTTTGCTTTGGAGGCAACCTTGCGGCGGATACGGTCCGCCACCTGGGTGGCGGCATCAATGGGGGTATTGGGCATGAGGATGGCAAACTCATCACCGCCGTAGCGAAATGCCTGGTCGGTGCTCCTCACGGCAGCCTTCAGGACGCCGCCAATTTCTTTGAGCAGTTTATCGCCGGCCGGGTGCCCGTAGTTATCGTTGAAGGCTTTGAAACCGTCAAGGTCAAGAATTATCAGCGAGAAGACACCGCCGTAGCGTGAGTGCCGGTTAATCTCCGTAGCCATTAGTTCATCCAGAGAGCGGCGATTCAGCAAATCGGTGAGCTCATCAATCCGTGCTTTTTCTTCGGCTTCAGTATACAAGCGTGAAGTTTCGATGAACATGGCAATCTGGGAAGCGAGCTGCTCGAGTAGCGTCACATGTCTCTGCGAGTAGGCATTCGGCTCGCAGCTGGCGACAATAAAGCTGCCGATGACTACCCCTTTAACAATGAGTGGAAGGTACGCGATGCTGCGTATTCCCTGTCGGTGGTGGTATTTTGCGGTGACAAATTGCCCGCCCTGGGCCAGGTCAGGCTCCAGGACTGCCTGTTTATTCAGGGCTACCCATTCCGTACCCGTGCCCCTGAGGGGGATTCGCTCCCCGGATTTCCAGGCCGAGCCTATCTCGGAGTACAGGGCCAGAATATTAATGCGGCTGTCCTCGATGAGAGAGATAGCTGCCCAGTCAATAGCAACCACCTTCTTCAGCTCGCCGATGAAGCTGCCATAGATTTCCTGAATATCGAGGCTTGACGTGATAATGGCGCTGCAGCGGTTTATCACCGATAGCTCTTCCTCGCGTTCCCTGAGTCGCTCACGGAGGTATTCCTTTTCCATGCTGACGGCAACCTGGTTGGTAACCTCCTCAAGCAGGCGGAGGTCTTCCAGGGAATACCTGCCGGATTCCTTTTTATCCAGCACCAGAATGCCGATAAGTCGATCGCGGCTTATCAGCGGCATGAACAGTTCTATCTCATGGGCATTGATTTCCCCCTTTTCCTCCTCCCACAGGCCCCGGAATTCGGGCAGGATGTCCAGGCTCTCTCTGGTCAGCAGCTTGCGCTCCCGTCTCAGGTAATCGGCTATCGGGCTCTTTCCGCTCAAGCTGAACTGATAGAGAGAATCATCTTTTTTCTTGGGCTCAACGAACTGGGTGGTAAAATCCTGTCCACCGACTTCCAGAAAGAGGAGGCGGGCCCGCTGGCTGCCAACCGCCTTGGTGACCAGCGAGAGAACCTCGCCGCCCTGTTCTTTCAGGCTGAAGACATTGTGTATCTTGCTGGCAAACTCGGATAGCCTCTTACGGTAGTCATAGCTCTGGCCCTGCAGGGCTTTTCCCACCGTAATAAATAGAAGGTTGCGCAGTCTGTAGATAAATATGGCGACGATGACAGCAATGGCTGTGGCCGCTGAGGCGGTGACCACGTCTAACTCAAGGCCGAGAGTCATATTAAGAATGACAAGTAAAAGTCCGTAGCAGAGAATGCCAATAAATCCCAGGCTCACCCATCCCAGACTGCGCCGGAGCACAATTCTGATATCCACCAGTTGGTGTCTGATAACGGCATAGCTGAGAATAAAGGCAATGATAATGCTGCCAAAATGAGAAAAAGCATACTCTCGCCCCCAAGGGAGAAGGGTAGCTAGGGAAAAGGCAATAAAAACGAATAGACTAAACATGAGCGAAGAAATTTGATTACGAAGCACCGGATTTTCCAAAATTTTCAGCATTCTCCCGAAAACATAGGTCGCTCTGGCTGCCAAGGCTATGAGGGGAGGCGCTAGAAAGATAGTTCCTCTTCCGTAATCAAGATAAAGCTTGTCACCGTTGACAACAGTAACCCCCTCGGCGACATAACCCAGTATTACTAGTACGCTAACTATTACCAGCGAAGTGTAGGCAAGTGGTAACCATCGCCCCTGGCCGGGGGCATAGAAAGAAGAAACGAAGACGTAGAATTGAACTGCCGTCCAAGTATAAGTAATGAGAATAAGCTCAAGAAAAGGGCGGTTATATTGCGGGAAGATATTGCTGCGTAAGAAGACACTGATGAGGCTCCATATCATGGCAGCGATTAGGAATAAGACGAAAAGCCTATGATTCTTATGCCAAGGACGGCTGCCCACCGTGGTGATCAGCAGCGGGATATACGCAACTACCGCGATTAAGGGGAACAGGACGTAAACATTCATTACGAGGTAATTATTACCTCAATCACGGAGGCTGTCAAGCAAAACTAAAGTCGTTTGACCAAAGTGAGGCGGACTAAAGTACTAACGGACCGCTACTGTCTCACTCGTGGTCTCAGAGCTGACACTGACCACTTCTGCCGGTTTCTCCGTCAGCAGGTCAAGCACTCGCTGGGACGGGTTTATATGGGGCGGCTTGAGGTGTGCCAGGTCGGCTCCTTCCGCCCGCCGTTGCTCGGTGAAATGGGCGAAGGCTCCCTGCGGGAGCACGTTCACCTCAACCTTGAAGTCAATCATGTCGGCAAAGTCATCGCGATACAGCATTTTGGTGTCTTTATTATGGCTGTCCGAGCTGAGAATCTGCTCCCGTACGGCGGCGGCGATTTCCGCCTCGCTGCCCTGATAGCCATTTTTCAGCTCAATGTATAGACTGAGCACCGGCTGCTTTTCCTTCTTGAAGGCGGCCCAGTCTTCATAGGCGATGCCGGTATTCTCAATTGCCTGCCAGACTGTTTTTTCGGTCAGCCGGATAAAGACGAAATCAAGCAGGTCGTCGGCACGCCGCTCAAACGCCATCTGCGGGATGTCAATGCCCAGCTTCTCATTATGCAGTGAGGTGATTCTAATCATATCCCCGGGACGATACCTGGCCAGCGAACCACCGTGGAAGTTGGTGATGACGATTTCGTAATTCTCACCGGCTTCCACTTCGTCAAGCAGAACCGTCTTTGGTTGATATTCAGGGTCAAGACGCCACTTGAAGTGTTCCTTTTCCGGGATGAACTCGAGGAAGTTGAGGCTGGGAATGAAGGTCATGCTCTCAAAGTCCCAGGTCTGCGTGGCGATGATGCCGCCTTCGGTACCGGTGTAGAGATCCAGCGGATATTTCCCCCACAGCGCCTTTATCTTATCGCGGTAGACGGCACTGTCAAGCCCGCTGCTCATAATGCCTTTCACCGACCATATATCTTTGGGCAGCATCGGCCGCCGTGCCAGTTTACTCCGGGCTATTCCCCTGGTCAGGCGCAGCAATGCTTTGGGTCGGGCGAGCAGGGGGCGGATATCCACTTTATCGGTTGACTGGCTGAACTTGTCGCCCACCACCACCAGAGCCATAGACAATCCAAAAAAATAATCAAGTCCCTCGGACAGGGCCTGCTTGAAACCGAGCTTTATTCTATCTTCAAAAGCGAGTTCCTCGGCTTCTTCCAGCGGAGGCAGGTACTGGACTGGTGTCTGCATGCCTAACATGTCCGCCATGGTTCCGGACATGTAGGGTCGGGGAGCGACCGTATACACGATTTTGGGGCGGCCGTTGAGCTGGGAGGTATCCCCCCAGCCCTTGCAGCTGGAGAGCATGCCCACGCCGTACATTATCGTACTTAGTTCCTCGGCGAACGCCTGCGTCATCGGGACCCACTTGCTCGGATAATCGCCGGAACGTCCTGAAGTGTGCACCCAGGAGACAGGGTCGGCAGGCAGTGGCGCCTCTCTTTTATCGCTGAGCTCGGGGCAGTAGTCTGCGTAGGTGGTCAGAGGCACCTGCTCGCGAAATTCCTCCACCGTTTCCGGTCTGGCGCCGCGCATGATTTTTCTGCCCAGTGTGCACCCGTTGAGCAGCTTTATCTGTTCCAGGAGCAGCCTCTTCTGTATGGCCATAAACTGCTCCAGAGAAAGCCTGAGGTAGCCACAGCACATCTGCCACAGCTCTTCATCCCTTCCCTGCTGTAAAAGCTCGATTGCTTTTGGCATGAGTCAACTCCAAAGCTGGCTTAGCTATCAGGTTGACTATGCCACGTATCAGGTGGGCTGGGAAGTGATTGTGTTCTAGAACATAGTTCTATTTTGCCGTGAAAGGAACAGGTGGGGACTGTGGTTCAGATAGCAGAGGGGAGGGATGGTTAGGGGTTTTTATTCTTGTTGTCGGAGCGGCCCAGTGACTGCAGCTTCTCGCTCAGCTCCTGGAAGGTTTTGTCCTGAGGTTGTTTGCCCAGTTCGAGCCCGTAGGTGAGGAAGAACTCCAGAAAATTGCGCAGCAGTTCCTTCATGCCCGCAGCAAACTGGTGGAACTCATCTTTATCAACATAATTATTGTGGCCGGTCGGCTCTATCAACTGGCTGTTAATCAGGAACTCCAGGAATTCCGAGTAGCCCATGTCGCCGCGGTTATCGTCGATCTTTCTGGCGATATCGGCATCAACGATTAGCATTCTTTTATCTGCCACGCTCGTCTCCTTTAATTTATTTAAAAAGAGACCTGAAGACCCGGCTGTCCTCAGGCCGATGTTAAACGCGCCACACGAAGGTTAGAAACTGTAATCCTCATCCAGGCCGAGCATTACCTTTATATTGCTTATCAGCTGAAGCAGCTTCAGGCCGCTGTCCGTTACCTGGTAGGTCACGGAGGGGTTACCCATCTTCATCTTGTCAATATAGCCGGCACCTACCAGGTAGCCGAGATATTTCTGTATCTGGCGGTAGCTCATGTTGGCGCCGTACATGATTTGCGTCTTGCCGGCGCCATTCTCGCCCACTTTGAGCATATCGGCAATGATTTCGATATCTGAACGCCGCTGATTTACCCTCACCAATAGCCTCCGTTACTTTATTAGCAGGACTATTGTACTATCGATTTCGCCATTTGTCAACAAAATAGAAGATAATTTAACAGAAAAATCCAGGATTACGGTTCGCCTTGCCCTGTTATAAACGGGTTTTTACCCATTTCGTCGGGCTGGACTGGGGTCACAGGACAATTCAGAGATGGAGCAACCCGAGATACCAGTTGAGGATATCGCTTCCCCATATGAGGGTGAGCATGGTGGCTATGGCCAGGAAGGAGCCAAAAGGGAGAGGCTCTCGCCTCTTTTTCAACTTCAGCAGCAAGAGGGTTATGCCCACCACCCCGCCCAGAATCGCGCCCAGAGTCAGCGAAAGGAGCACCAGTCTCGGGCCGGTT
>JADHXF010000009.1 GCA_016783105.1 Dehalococcoidales bacterium
CTTAAGTGTCTCCTTGGTCTTTTCACCCATTGGGTTCCTCCAGCTAGCCCCATCTGATGAAGCAAAACAAGGGGCTTTTGAAGCTATTTTACCATCAATGCCTGCCTATGTCCCCAGTTTGATATGGGAAATGCAGGATCAGGCGTCTCTATCATCTCATTTTCCAGCGCAGGTCCGGTTTTCTGGCGGCACTGGCCTCATCCAGCCTTCTGACCGGTGTACTGTGCGGCGCGTTATGCAGCAGTTCCGGTTCTTTATCAACTTCTCCGGCAATTTTAATCATGGCTTCGATGAAAGCATCGAGCGTCTCTTTGTTCTCGGTTTCGGTGGGCTCAATCATGATGGCTTCCTCAACCACCTGTGGGAAGTAAACGGTGGGCGGGTGAAAGCCATAGTCAAGGAGTCGCTTGGCGATGTCCAGCGTGGCAACCCCCTTTGCTTTTTGTTTTTTACCGGAGAAAACCACCTCATGCATGCAGGCCCGGTCATAGGGCAGATGATAGTACGGCTTCAATTTTTCCTTTATATAGTTGGCATTGAGAACTGCGTTTTCGCTGACCTCTTTTAAGCCTTCAGCGCCGAGCGAGCGGATGTAGGCATACGCCTTGACCATAACGCCGAAGTTTCCGCAGGCAGCGCCAAGGCGGCCGACTGATGCAGGCGGTGTGGCGAACTGGTGGTCATTTTTACTCCTGGTTACGATGGGTGCCGGCAGGAAACCGGCCAGATTGGCCTTGACGCAGACCGGTCCCGCCCCGGGGCCGCCACCGCCATGCGGGGTGCTGAATGTCTTGTGCAGATTAAGCTGGACGCAGTCAAAGCCGAGGTCGCCGAACTTCACCCGTCCCAGCAGGGAGTTCAGGTTGGCGCCATCACCGATGAGCAGCCCGCCTTTCTCGTGGACAATGTTGCTTATCTTGGTAACCCGGGGGTCAAAGAGGCCGAGCGTGGTCGGCATGGTCAGCGTTAAAGCGGCGATATCTTCATTCATCAGCCTGGTCAGGCTCACCAGGTCAAGGTTGCCATCGCCGTTCGATGGTATGGTATTCACCTCAAAGCCGCACATGGTGGCAGTGGCCGGATTGGTGCCGTGTGCTGAGTCCGGCACCAGTATTTTGCGCCGGCTATTCTCGCCGCGTGAGCGGTGATAGGCCTTGGTCATCAGCAGGCCGGCCAGTTCTCCCTGGGCTCCTGCCATCGGGGTCAGGCTGGTGGCATCCATGCCGGTGATTTCGGCAAGCAATTCCTGCAGCTCGTACATAAGCTTCAGGGCTCCCGGAACCGTGTCAACCGGCTGGCGGGGATGAATCCCTTGAAATCCGGGAAATCGGGCTATATCCTCATGCCATTTCGGATTATACTTCATGGTGCAGCTACCAAGCGGATAAAATCCGGTATCCACGCCGTAATTACGTCGGCTGAGGGAGGTGAAATACCTTACCAGTTCAGTTTCGCTAACCTCGGGGAGCGCCAGCTCCTGACGCAGAAATTCCCGGGGAGGTAGCTCAACCGCCGGCACGTCCAGTTCGGGGAGTCGGCACCCAATCTTACCCGGTTTGCTGATATCCGGTAATAAATAGTGTTTACTCTTATTCATAGCGCTTCCAGAACGGTGACAAGGCGGTCTATCTCCTTTTTTGAATTCATTTCGGTGACGCAGAAGAGCATGCCCTTGTCCACCAGGTGGCTCGCGTCAAGGCCGCCGATAATTTTTTCTTTCAGAAGTATACGGTTTATCTTTTCCGGTGGCACGGGACAGCGGATAACAAATTCCTTGAAGAAAGGCTGCTCGGAGGCAAGTGAATAGCGCTTGAGTTTGCCTATAGCGCTGGCGGCATAGTGGGCCTTATGGTAACAGAGCTCGGCCACCCGGCGGAGCCCGCTTTTCCCCATTGCTGCCAGGTACACCGTGGCGGCGAGTGCCACCAGAGCTTCGTTGGTGCAGATATTGGAAGTCGCCCGTTCCCTCCGTATATGCTGTTCGCGGGTGGCCACGGTGAGCACATAGCCGGGTTGACCTTCAACATCGGTGGTACGGCCAACAATCCTGCCGGGCATCTGGCGCAGATGCTCTTTACGGCAGGTGAAGATACCCAGGCCCGGTCCGCCAAAGCTCAGCGGGTTGCCCAGTGGCTGTCCCTCGGCGACGGCAATGTCCGCGCCGTAGTTTCCCGGCGGTTGCAAGAGCCCGAGAGAAATCGGGTCGAAAATAGCGATGAGCAGCGCGCCAGCGCCGTGCGTAAGACTGGCGTAACGCTCTACCTCTTCGAAGTAACCGAGGAAATTGGGCTGTTGCACAATCAAACAGGCATATTTACTGGATAGTTCCTTAAAATCTGGCTTCAACTCATGTATGGTTATATCCTGGCCGCTGCCATAAGTGTCCATGACTTCGCGATATACGGGGTTTACCGTCGATAGTACCGCCACCTCTTTTTTACCCGTAATACGGCAGGCCATCAGCGCCGCCTCAGCCGCCGCCGAGCTGCCATCGTACATACCAGCGTTGCTGATTTCCATCCCGGTCAGATGGCAGACCAGCGACTGATATTCGTATATCGCCTGGAGAATTCCCTGGCTGGCCTCGGCCTGGTAGGGAGTATAGGCAGTATAAAGCTCGCTGCGCCCGGTGATGTGGCCGACGACAGCGGGAATAAAGTGGTGGTAGTAACCCGCGCCGAGGAAACAGGCATAGTCATCCGGGCTGGCATTCCGGCGTGATAGCCGGTACAGTTCCTCCCTGAGTTCCAGCTCGGTGAGAGGCAACGGCAGGTCGAGTGTAGCATTGCGAAACTGCGCCGGAACATCCTGAAAAAGCTCGTCAATGGAATCGACGCCAATGTCATGCAGCATGGCGGCTCGGTCCTGGTCAGTGTTTGGGACATATGGTGAAGGCATTGAATCGCAAACCTCCCGCCTATTCTGATGTTTCCGACGACAGCCCGGCGACAAATTCCCCGTACTGGTCGCTGTTCATCAATGCTTCCAGCTCGACGGGCTGGCTCAATTCGATTCTCAACAGCCAACCGGCACCGTAAGGGTCTTCATTCACGAGCGCAAGATTATCCCGCGCTGCCTGATTTCTCTCCAGCACTTTCCCGCTCGCCGGCGAGAAAAGGTCGGACACCGCCTTTACCGTTTCAATCTCTCCCATCTTCTCGAACTGCGTTACCTGAGAACCGGGTTCGGGCAAATCGAGAAATACGACATCGCCAAGCTGGGACTGGGCATAGTCGGTGATGCCTATTCTCGCCCTGCCCTGAGGCTCGGGGCAGAGCCATTCGTGCCCCTGGGAATACCTGTATTCTTTTGGATTCATTTCCTTTACCTCACAAACAAAAAGGGGCCGATCTATATTTTCTAGACCAGCCCCTCTGTCCTTTTACCTGAGAGATCGCCCGTTTATAGCGGGTTGCCCCTTCGGTGACCCGGGTTCCAGGTTCTCTCCAGAGGTGTTATCTCCGGCAGTCCTTTTGCCTGAGAGTTTCGTGGTTTTGAGTCTCTATCTCGCCGCCATTTTCCCCTTCGGCTCCCTTGCGGGTCTCTCCTGCCTTTCTGTGATGCAGACTATCATACATCCAGGGCACTGTCAAGGTTTGCTCCGGGTAAAGGAGGCGGTGACGGAGTGTTTTTGACATAAAGATTTGATTTGTGTAGCATTATGGTGAGGACAAAACGCCGTTCCGTTTCAATCTAAGGAAAGAGGCAGTTTATGAAGATTCTCGTTACCGACTCGATAGCGGTGCAGGGCATTGATATCCTGCGGCAGCACGCCGAGGTCGATGTAAAAAAAGGCATGGCGCTGGCGGAGTTGCGGTCAATTATCGGGGGTTATGATGCCCTGGTGGTGCGCAGCCAGACAAAAGTCACCTCCGATGTTATCGAAGCGGCGGAAAAACTGCAGGTCATCGGCCGGGCGGGGGTGGGGGTGGATAACATTGATGTGGACGCGGCCACCCGCCGCGGTATCATTGTGGTCAATTCTCCTGAAGGCAACATTGTCTCCACTGCCGAGCATACGATAGCCATGCTGCTTTCTCTGGCACGACACATTCCACAGGCACACGGCTTTCTTCATGCCGGCATATGGAGTAGAGAGTTAAAGGGGGCCGAAATCCGCAACAAGGTGCTGGGTATCATCGGCCTGGGCCGTGTGGGAACTGAAGTGGCGGAAATAGCCAAAGGGTTGCGTATGGAGATTATCGCCTATGACCCGATGGTCTCGGAGAACAGGGCGGAAAGGCTGGGTGTACGGCTCGTGGAACTGGAAACGCTGCTGAAAACGGCCGATTTCATCACCATGCATGTGCCGCTCAACACCAGTACCAGTGACCTGATTGGCCGCGATGAACTCAAGCTGGTCAAGCCGACGGCCATGCTTATCAACTGCGCGCGGGGCGGCATCGTGGACGAGAGGGCGCTCTATGATGCGCTTAATAAGGGTAAGCTGGCCGGGGCCGCGATTGACGTCTACAGCAAGGAACCGGCACAGGATAATATACTGCTCCAGAGTGACAAGGTAATCACCACTCCTCATCTGGCCGCCGCCACGTTGGAGGCTGAGACAAGTGCCAGTATTGATGTCGCCGAACAGGTGGTTGCCATTCTTCAGGGACATCCCCCCAAATCTCCGGTAAACGCGCCAATGATACCGGCAGAAGCGATGTCAGTACTGGGGCCGTATGTTCAGGTCGGGACGACCATCGGCAGAATCGCCGTGCAGTTACTGGAAGGGCATCCGAACTCGCTGACTATTCGCTACCAGGGTGATATTGCCAGAGAGGACACCAGCCCGGTAAAGGTAGCCGTACTTGCCGGACTGCTGGGTAGCCTCACGGAAGAACGCGTGAATATGGTCAATGCCGATATCATCGCCGAGAACCGCGGATTAAGCGTTACCGAGCAGAAAGAAGCCACCTGTGGAAACTACGCCAATATGCTGACGGTGGAGGTCAGCACCAAAGCAGGAAGGACGCTTGTTGCCGGGTCATCGCTGCGCGGCCGGACTCACCTGACGCGGGTGGGCGATTACTGGCTGGAGATAGAGCCAGTGGGCAGCTATATGGTTTTCACCGAGCATAAGGACCGTCCCGGCATGATTGGAGTAGTGGGCACTATTATTGGCGACGCTGATATCAATATCAGCCAGATGCAGGTTAGTCGGAGAGTGCATCGTGGTGGTGGTGCGATGATGGTGTTCTGCCTCGATGACCCGATGACTGAGGAATGCTGTCAAAAAATGCGCGCCATACCGGACATGTATAAGGTGCTCATCGTAAAACTGAACAAGCAGTGAATATAGCCACAGTGGTGTGCTTGTAAGTCTCCGCCAGTTTATATTAAACTTGATATACTATTCCCATTTTATAAAGTGCTCAGGCAGGAGGCAGATGTAATGAAGCAGTCAACGGTGAATCACGCGCAGGCAGGATTGGATAAACTGGTCGCCACGGCCAAGGAATACATATGGCCTGCTTTCGGCAGAGATTCCACCTTTTTTGATCTCCCGGTATCCCTTATCAGCGCCGGTGAAGGGAATTATGTAATCGATAGCTTCGGCAATCGCCTGCTGGAGACGAACTCGTGTGGTGCGGCAGCTTCTCTTGGTTTCAATCACCCGGTGCTCATGGAAGCGATGAAGAAGCAAATGGATAAAATTGTGATTACCACTCCCAATATGTTTGCACCTACCGAGCCGGTGGTCTGGTTTTCGGAGAAACTCGCCCAGATATCACCAGGCAGTTTGAAATATACCATTTACAGCAGCAATGGTGGTGATGCTAACGAGACCGCGCTCAAGATTGCCCGGTACTACTGGAAAATAATGGGCAAGGGAACGAAGTACAAGGTCATCCACCGCTACCCCGGCGACTACCATGGCATGAGCATGAGCACTTCCAGTGCCAGCGGCCATACTTTTCGGCGTACGCCATTTGAGCCGCTCATGACTGGTTTCGTTGCCATCCACGCGCCGAACTGCTATCGCTGCCCGTATAACCTGACCTGTCCGGAGTGCAACCTGCTGTGCGCCGAGGAGCTGCGCAAAGTTATTGAGTTCGAAGACCCGTCAACAATAGCCTGCTTCATCACTGAGTCAACCAATACCGGTCTGGGAGTCATTCCGCCGCCTCTGGGATACATGAAGAGGGTGCGAGAAATCTGTGACCAGTATGAAATACTGCTCATTTGCGACGAGGTAATCACCGGATTTGCCCGCAGCGGCTTCTGGTTTGAATGTGAGAAGCACGGCATTGTGCCCGATATGCTGGCGCTGGGCAAGAACATGTCCTGGGGCTGCGGCGCGCTGGCGGGCACGCACGTTAAGAGTGAGATTGCGGAGGCTTTCACGGGAAATAATACTTTTCAGCATGGCTATACCTTTGGTGGTACCGGTTATCTTGCGGCGGCCGGACTGGCCGGCATCAAGTACGTGGAAGAGCACAGTCTGCTGGCCCGGGCGACGGAAATCGGCAACATAATGGGTAAGAAACTCGGCGCCATCAAAGATAAATCGGCCATAATGGGCGACGTCCGTGTTAACGGCGCCATGGTTGTGGTTGAGCTGGTTAGAGACAAGGCGACCAAGGAACTGTTCCCGGACCGGGCTGCCGTGGCTGGGGTTGTCGGCAAGGTGGGCCGGGAAAACGGGGTGCTTTTCGGCTGCTCGACCTGGTACGGTGATGTTATCTGGTTGCTGGTCTCGCTGACCATGACCAATGATGAGCTCGACATGATTGTCAACGCCGTTGATAAAGCGGTCGCTGCGGTGGAAAAACAGCTCCTTTAAACGAAACGGATTTTGTGCGAATAGCACCTAGACTTCTTTATCTTCGTCCTGGCGTTTTTTCACCAGCAACCGCTGCGAAGTGGAGAGCACCTGTCTTAAGGATTGTATTCGGTCTCTGATATCTCTGGCTACGGCTTCGTCAGTGAGCAGCTGCTTCAGCTTCGACTGGTCAAGGCCTGTTACTCTTTCCCATAAATTCTCTGGTTCAAGGAGGGCTCTGACGTCGTCTTCATTGAAACCGGTCATCTCCACAAGCTGGTAGGTGATCTGGTTCTCCGGTCCGTAGACGCGGTTCATATCTTCAGCTTTGCAGTAATCGATTATTTCCTGCCTGAGTACCTCAAGTTCTTCCTGGAGCGCTTTAATATGCGCCTGAACTGATACGTACCGTTCTACCTTCTCCCCACTGATAGACGGTGGTGTCTCTTCAAGAGCGGTTTCAACCGTCTCCCCAGTGTATAGATGGCGGTAGTACGGGCAGTACTCCGGGAAATCGCAAGGGCAGTAATCATTCTCCGTGGCCGGGAAAATCTGTCTGTTTATTTTATCAGCCACGTCAAGGACGAGTTCTTTTGCATCGTTGAGCTGTGACTGTCCACGGCCAGGGCAGCTAATGGGGGTATTTGACCTCATGTGGTACAGGGTCAGCTTTTCCACCGGAAGCTGCCATAGCTGCTCGGCGGCGAGCTGGTAAAGGGTCAACTGGAGGTCCTTCTCCAGATAATCAACGGTGAACAGTTCTCTGCTTGTTTTATAGTCGACAACGGAAAGTGCCCCGCTTTCCAGCTTGTCCACCCGGTCGATGAACCCCCTCAGTTTCACGCCACTTATGTCGATGTAGAACAACTTTTCCACGGCCAGCGGCATCTGAAAGTCGCGGCCGTGAGTTTCCCAGAATTTGGTCAGCAGTTCTCTGCCATAGGCTTTATAGTTTGCCTCCTCTTCGGGGGACTCGTAACCTTTAGAGCGCCAGTTCTCCTCGTAGAACCGGAGTAGCTCTTCCAGAGTGGGAGGCGGCGGAACTTTCACACGAAAAAAGTATTCGGCACACAGGTGAACAGTTGAGCCGAAGCTGAAATACCACCTGTCTTTTGGCTTCAGGCCATCGATATACCGGAGCCTGTAGCAGAGCGGGCACGCTTGGTATAAGGAAATCTGCGAAAAACTCAGCGGCTTGATAGTATACCCCCGTTTTTAGCGTTCTTAATCAGGACTCTAATTAAAATTATAAGGCTGAAACAGGCGCTTGTCCATGAGGTTGGAGCCGGGCCGATATGATTAGACACAACACAGAGACCATTGTACAATTTAAATTGTGGAGAACGTATCAATTGCCGTTGCCTTTACTGCGGGACTGCTTTCTTTCCTGTCGCCGTGCGTGTTGCCGCTGGTCCCCGTTTATCTGGCCAGTCTGGTCGGGCAGGAGCTTTTCGACACAAAGAGCACAGGCATGCGCCTGCCAACTTTTCTCCACTCGCTCAGCTTTGTTCTCGGCTTTTCGCTGATTTTCACCACCATGGGGGCTATTGCCGGGCTGACCGGATTTGCCATCAACCCGAGCCTTGCCCTGCTCAATAAAATCTCCGGGAGTCTGTTGATAGCGTTTGGCCTCTTTTTACTGGCGGCATTGAAAATACCGTGGCTCAATTACGAGAAACGCTTGAGCCCATCGCTGGGGCATACCACGGGCTATCTCCGTTCCTTTCTCATCGGAGCTTCCTTTTCTCTCGCCTGGACTGCCTGCGTGGGCCCGATACTTGGTGGTATTCTGGCGATTGCCCTGAACACGGCGACTGCCTGGCAAGGGGCCTACCTTCTGGCAATTTATTCCCTGGGCCTGGGGATTCCGTTCCTGGTCATAGGGCTGGCGTTTGACTCTCTTCTACCATTATTACGGCGAATACAGCGTTATACCAGGATAATTCACCTGGTAAGCGGCCTGCTTCTGATAACTATCGGGGTTCTGGTGCTGACCGGCCGGATAAGCTGGTTCTCCACACTCGCGGCGTAAAGTTATTTGCGGAGGTTATTATGAAGAGGTTATTGAAGATAACCACGATTGTGCTGCTGGTTTGCACGGCATTCTCAGGCATTTTATTGCCCGGTTGCTCGAGCGAGGGGCCGGAGATAGGGAAGACGGCTCCAGATTTCACGTTGAAAGGGCTGGACGGGCAAGAGGTGTCGCTCAGTGACTTTCGCGGTAAACCGGTGCTGCTCAATTTCTGGGCCAGCTGGTGCGGCCCCTGTCGTTTGGAGATGCCGTTTCTTCAGGAGATATACGAAAAATGGAACGGCAAAGGGCTGGTGCTGCTGGCGGTGAACCTTCAGGAAAACCAGGGTACGGTGGAAGACTTCATTAATGGTGCCGGCTATACTTTCCCGGTATTGCTGGCGCCCGGTAATCAGGTTCCTCTCTCTTATAACATACGTGGCATACCGGCCACGTTCTTTATTGATGCCGACGGTGTCATACGCGATATTAAAGTTGGCGCGTTTTTCGGGATGGGAGAGATAGAATCGAAACTGGCCAAAATCATGCCATAGTTGCTATAATGAAGGACGGGGATTGAAAATGGACGATGTTTTAAATGAAGCTTATGGGATAGTCCAGTGCAAGGAATGTCCCTGGTACAAATCCTGCGTGATGCCAATGCGTTTCACCGCCGAAGACATACGGCGGCAGCTGGAGTCCGCGCCGGGGATAAACGTTTCCCAGCCTGCCGACCTGGGCATGCAGAATCTTTTATCCAGTATGGCCACTGCCGCCCAAAACTCTTTGCTTGAAGGCTGCCCCGTCTTTATTACCCGCCTGCGTGATAACCCCAAACTGGCGCAACGCCTGAAAGAAATCATGCAGAAGTGGGGCGATGAGGAGCATTAACCTCGCCGAACTCAGTTTGGCTTATTATTTTCCCTCAATGAACTCCGTGTTGTTCTTTTTACATGAGGTCTTTTTTCGATTGAAAAAGAGTGTTCAGCAGTGTAGAATGGCAGAAAACCACCGGCGTTCCGTCAGCCCGGTGGTTGTAATGGCAAAGCATGAGCAGTTCCAAGCTTGATGAACTCTGCGTCAACACGATACGGTTTCTGGCTGTTGATGCCGTGCAGAAGGCCAATTCCGGTCATCCCGGCGCACCTTTAGGTGCGGCACCGATGACCTACGTTCTATGGGACCGATTTCTCAAGCATAACCCGGATGCCCCAGAATGGCCCGACCGCGACCGCTTCATCCTCTCCTGCGGCCATGCCTCGGCGATGCTCTATGCACTGTTGCACCTGACCGGCTATGACCTGTCGCTGGACGACCTCAAGCAGTTCCGACAGTGGGGCAGCAAGACACCCGGCCACCCCGAATATGGAGTAGTTCCCGGCCTTGAAATGACTACCGGGCCGCTCGGGCAGGGATTCGCCAACGGCGTGGGCATGGCCATTGCCGAGCGCTGGCTGGCGGCAAATCACAATCGACCAGGCCATGAAGTCATTGACCATTATACCTATGCCATCGTCTCCGATGGCGACCTTGAGGAGGGCATTTCTTCTGAAGCGGCCTCAATGGCAGGGAATCTGCGGCTGGGCAAACTAATCTATCTCTATGACGATAACGGCATTTCCATTGAAGGCAAGACCGATATCACCTTTACCGAGGATATTGCCGGGCGTTTTCAGGCCTATGGGTGGCAGGTTATCGGCCCGGTCGATGGCTTTGACATTGCCAGTGTGGAAAATGCGATAGGTGAGGCGCAGGCAGATAAAGAGCACCCAAGCCTGATTATCTGCAAGACAGTAATCGGTTATGGCAGCCCGAACAAGGCGGGCAGGGCCTTGGCTCACGGTGAACCACTGGGAGAGGACGAAGTCCGGTTGACCAGGAAGCAGCTGGGCTGGAATTATGAAGAACCTTTCACTGTGCCGCCAGAAGCGCTGGCGCACCTGCGTAAAGCGAAAGAGAGGGGGAGAAAGCAGCAGGAAGATTGGCAGCGGAAAATAGAGCTTTACCGCAAAACGTACCATGATGATGCCCGTCGGCTGGAAGCAGACCTGCGGGGCGACCTGCCGGATGGCTGGGACAGCGGCCTTGATAATTTATTCAAAGAGGAAACCAAGACGGTTGCCACCCGCTCGGCTTCAGGGCTGGTAATGAATGCCCTGGCGCCCAGAATCCGTTCTCTGATGGGAGGCTCGGCCGATTTGGCGCCGTCGACAAAGACAGAACTGAAGGAAGGCGGTGATTACAGTCCCGGTAACTACGACGCCCGCAACCTGCACTTCGGCGTCAGGGAACATGCCATGGGCGCTATCGCCAGTGGTATGGCACGGCACGGGGGCATTATACCGTACACCGCCACATTCCTCGTCTTCTACGATTATATGCGTGCCCCGGTGCGCCTGGCGGCCATGATGGGGCTTCGGGTGATATATATCTTCACTCACGACTCAGTGGGAGTTGGGGAAGATGGACCGACCCACCAGCCTATCGAGCAGCTCATTGGCCTGAGGTCGGTCCCCAACCTGGTGACCATTCGTCCCGCCGATGCCACTGAAACTGTTGAAGCGTGGAAGATAGCCCTGCAGCGGCACCATGGCCCCACGGCGCTGGTGCTCAGCCGTCAGAACCTGCCGGTGTTTGATCGTGTAAATCTGGCTCCGGCCAGCGGTGTCCGGCGCGGCGGCTACGTACTCTGGGAGGCGGCAACGAAGCCCGAGGTTATCATTATGGGCACCGGCTCGGAAGTGCCTGTGGCGCTGGAGGCGGGGAAATTGCTGCAGGAAAAGGGCATCAAGGTGCGCATCGTATCGTTGCCCTCCTGGGAACTGTTTGATGCCCAGCCAGGTAAATACCGTGAAAAGGTGTTGCCCAAGAATATAAAAGCCCGGATATCTATTGAAGCGGGTAGTCCGCTGGGGTGGGAAAGATACGTCGGTGATAGCGGCGTTATTATGGGGATTCCCCGCTTTGGTTCTTCCGCTCCGGGCAACGTAATCTACGAGAAACTGGGCCTGACGGCCCAGCGCGTGGCTGAAGAAGCCGCGAACCTTCTACGAGGAGGTAAAAAATGACGATGAAGATTGCCATAGGTGCCGACCACGGCGGTTTTCCCCTGAAAGCCGAACTAACTCCCTGGCTGCGGGAAAACGGGTATGAGGTGCTGGACCTTGGTGCCGAGACGCTTATCCCGACTGATGACTATCCTGATTATGCGCTGGCCGTTGCGGAGGCGGTGGCTTCAGAAAAAGTACAGAGAGGTATCATCATCTGCGGCAGCGGCATTGGCGCCTGTATCGCGGCCAACAAGATACCGGGCGTGCGTGCCTGCCCCTGCCATGATACCTATTCAGCTCACCAGGGTGTGGAGCACGACGATATGAATGTACTCTGCCTCGGGGCGCGGGTGGTGGGAGGAGCACTGGCCATGGAAGTGGTCGAAGCCTTCCTGAAAGCTAGGTTCTCCGGCGAAGAACGCCACCGGCGACGCCTGCAAAAAGTACTGGATATTGAATCGCAAAACATGCTCAAAAAGAAAGGTAACTAAAAGAGATTGCAATGACGGATTTTCCGGTTGTTGATAAGACACTCGATGATTTCAAACAGAAAGATGTGGTAAAACGCATATGGCAAAAAGACCACACGGTGTGGAAGCCGGGGCCAGAGGAGATCACCAATCGGCTTGGCTGGCTCACTCTTCCCGAAGCTATGAAAGAAGGGATACCGGAATTAGTATCTTTTGCCGGGGAAATGCGCGATGCCGAATACAGGCACGTCGTGCTGCTGGGTATGGGCGGTGCCGGTTTGGGCGCGGAGGTGCTGTACCAGACTTTCGGCAGCGCCAGAGGGTATCCGGAATTTAAATTACTGGACTCCACCGTGCCCGACTGGGTGGCCGCGATTACGGAAGCTATCGACCCGGCGCATACCATATTCCTGGTTTCATCAAAGTCAGGCGGTACCATCGAGACGCTCACTTTCTATCGCTATTTCCGTGGCCTCGTTGAGAAATCGCTGGGAAAAGAGAGGGCAGGGCAGAACTTTGTCGCCATTACTGATGCCGGGTCGTCGCTGGCCAGGCTGGCGGAGGAGGCAGGCTTCCGCCGTGCCTTTTTGAACCCGGAAGACGTGGGCGGGCGATATTCCGTGCTGTCTTACTTCGGGCTGGTGCCGGCGGCGCTCTTGGGAATTGACATAATGTCTATTCTCGAGCGTGCCGGGGAGATGAGACGTCAATGTGCTGCCGAGTCTCCTGTTCCGAAAAACCCCGGCTCCTGGCTCGGGGCATTACTCGGCACCTCAGCCCGGCAGGGCAGAGATAAATTGACGCTGATTACGTCGCCTTCAATTGACAGCTTCGGGCTGTGGCTGGAACAGCTCATCGCGGAGAGCACGGGCAAGGAGGGTACTGGTGTTATTCCGGTCGTCGGTGAGCCGTTCACCGACCCCGAGTGTTATGGAGATGACCGCCTTTTCATTTACCTGCGACTTAAGGATGATGATAACGAAGATATTGACCGGGCGGTGGGGCGTATCAAATCTTCAGGACAAAATGTTATTACCCTGGAACTGAAGGACAGGCATGATATCGGTGTGGAATTCTTCCGCTGGGAATTTGCTACCGCCGTCGCCGGCTCGATACTGGGCATAAACCCGTTTGACCAGCCCAACGTGCAGTCGGCCAAGGATGCCACCAGCCGGGTCTTGCAGGAGTTTCAGAACTCTGGCCGCCTGCCATCTCTGGAGGTTTCTGACTCGCTGGATGAGTTGCTGGCAGAAACCAGGCAGGGAGATTACCTGGCTGTTATGGCTTACACGAAGCAGATACCGGAATTAGAAAAGGTGTGTGCCGAATTACGCCGTAAGGTGATGGAGAAGCACCATATTGCCACCACCGCCGGCTACGGGCCACGTTTACTGCACTCCACGGGACAACTTCACAAAGGAGGCCCCAACACAGGGCTTTTTCTTCAGGTAACCATGGCCCATAAGCACGAAGTCCCGATTCCCGGTGCACCGTACACGTTTAATATACTGGCGGATGCACAGGCGATTGGCGACCTTCAGACTCTGCGGTCGCTGAAAAGGCGTGTGGTCAGGATTAATCTTGATTCTGGAGATGCGGCCACTTTTGCCAGAATAGTATCCAGCTTGACGTAGCTGGAGAGTGAAAAAGGCAGGGAAATAAAAAGAAGACCCCGGATGGATTATCAACTCTGCCGAACAAGCGACTGAAGACGGCGATAACTCTCTGCCGGGTCCGTTTGCATAAAAACCGCGCTTCCCACGCAGATATAATCAACTCCGGCGCTGGCGATTTCCCTGATATTGCTCTCCTTGACGCCACCGTCAACACCGATTTCAATTCCGGGCTTGATACTGCGCAGTTCCGCTACCTTGTCCATCACCTCCGGGATGAATTTGCTGCCGTAGAATCCCGGCGTTACGGTAAGCAGGAGAATGCTGTCAATTTCGTTGATACAGGTTGCGGTGGCGGAGATAGGGGTCTCTGGGTTGATGGCCAGCCCGACTTCAAGTCCCAGGTTTTTGATTCGGGAAATAACATTATGCGGGGAAGCAGTGGCTTCGTGGTGGAAAATAATCTTGCTGGCGCCAGCCTGCTTGAAACCATCGAGGCATTTTTCAGGTTGCGTAACCATCAGGTGGGCTTCCCAATTCAGCTTAACCGACAGCCCGGCGACCTGTTCCCAGGTGACGCTTCGAGATGGTACAAAATGGCCATCCATAACGTCAATCTGTACGTAGTCAGTGAAGGTCTCTGCCTGATGGACCATTTTTCCCAGGGTTGAGGGGTCATCAGTGAGAATTGCCGGTACTACTCTTACGTTTCTTTTCATGGTGAAACCAGTGGTAAAGAGGGATTTCCCCTTGGCCAGAATAATTGTAGTTTTGATACCGATGCAGTGTCAAGCGTACCGAACTGCCGACTTAATGTCGAATTCCCTGCAGGCGTGTAAATACGTATAAATATTAAGAGGGCACTTTTCAGCGCCCTCTATGGTTTGCTTTCTTTGTCTCTAACCCGCCTCACTTCCGGTTATCACCGCCGGATGTGGTCTCTCATTTCTGAGACTGACCTCTACATCACTAACTCGAGCCGGGTTCGAGGTCCACCCGCCCTGCCGCGAAGCAGGGCCTCACCTGTCCACCTGCCATACCCCGAATATCTCATGAAGCCTCATAGCATCACCTCCTCCTAATCAAGATTCAGGAGCCACGAGCTTCTATGTAATATTTTATAATAATTTATAAGCATTGTCAATATATTTCTGGTGTACCTATTGACAATGACTCCTTTCCAGTGTAGAATCTTCAGCTATCAAGACAGAGTTTATGTATACCTGAATTTAACACCTTCGGAGATATGAACTCACGATGGCTCGTGGGGAAGGAGGTGCCCATCAACCATATCTATCTGGTATTTTATCAAGTGACTATTTTCAGAAAAGGAGGACATTCTATTGGCTGAAGTAACTAGGGAGAGATGGACCAGCAGAGCACCGTTCATCTTTGCGGCCATAGGTTCGGCAATCGGCCTGGGTAATGTCTGGCGCTTCCCTTATATCACCTACGAGTACGGTGGTGGCACCTTCTTGATTCCATATGTCATCGGCCTTATCGTTATAGGCATCCCCTGGATGATAATGGAATTCGGCATGGGACGTTTCTTTCAGAAAGGTGCGCCCGGCGCGTTCGAAGGTATCGGCAAGAAGTGGGAGTGGCTGGGCTGGTGGCCGGTTTGGGTCGCCTTTATGATTGTTACCTACTATACGGTGGTTATTGCCTGGTCGCTGCGTTTTGCTATCAGTTCGATTAATGTTGCCTGGGGCATGGGACAGGCTGGTGCGGAGGGTGCCGGAGATTTCTTTTTCGGCACCGTGTTACAGTTATCGGATGGCCCTACCGTTCTCGGCCCGCCGGTATGGTTCATCTTTGGCTTGCTGGCATTTGTCTGGCTGGTCATTTTTCTGATCATGTTCCGGGGTGCGCGGGTAATCGGCAAAGTCTCTGTAGCTCTGGTAATACTGCCCTGGCTATTGCTGGTCGTCCTGTTTATCCGGGGAGTCACCTTGCCTGGTGCACTGGATGGCCTGAACTATTATCTTACCCCTGACTTTGCCGTTCTCGGCGATGTGGAGGTCTGGTTCGCTGCCTTTAGCCAGATCGCCTTCACTCTATCTCTGGGTATGGCGGGCATGATTGCCTACGGTAGCTTTATTGCCAAGAAAGCCGATGTCAATAACAGTGCCGTTATCGCATCATTCTCTGATGCCGCTACGGCTTTCTTCGCTGGTTTTGCCATCTTCAGCACCGTTGGCTTTATCATGCAGGCCATGAACATTCCGATTGGTGATGTCAGTGCTGCGGGTCTGGGTCTGGCTTTTGTTACCTATCCGGTGGCGGTGTCCATGATGCCTGGTGCCAATGCTCTGGTGGGTGTGCTGTTTTTCCTCTGTTTGTTTTTCCTGGGGACAACGTCGGCATACTTCCTTGCCTACGGAGGGGTTGCGGTACCGCTCATGGATAAATTTGGCTGGAGCCGGATAAAAGCTACTCTGGTTGTCACCATTGTCGCCTTCCTGGTCGGCATTCTCTTTACCACCCAGGGAGGCCTGTACTGGCTGGATATGGTTGACCGTGCGGCAGCCTTCTATGGTCTGCTGATCACCGGTGCCCTGGCCTGTCTGGTTATTGGCTGGGCATTCGGCCCCGGAAAGCTGAGAGAGCATACCAACGAGACTTCAGACATCAGAATTGGCGCCTGGTGGGACTGGTTCATAAGATTAATCGTACCTGCGGGGCTGATTTTTGTGATGGTCGTTGGTGGCTTTATGAAGGACGGAGCCGAACAGTATGGCGGCTATGAGATCGGGGCACTGGGTGGCTCAGACATCATATGGATATTGCTCGGCGTTACCCTGCTATTCAGCATTTTGTTATCATTGATCAAGACCAAGACTGCCGGAGGGGGTGAATAGGAAATGACAACTGGTGCCATTATCTCTACCATTGTAATCTGGCTGATATTTCTGGGTAGTCTGGGCTTTTGCTTCTCCAGAATTGGAAGGGGAGGGGAATGGGAGGATTAGGCTAACCTCTGTGTGCTAGATAGGGAAGCAAAACGAAAAAAGTTAAGCCGCCCTGCCCATGTGGTGGGGCGGTTTTTTTATCGGTCTTTTAGCCTGTTTTAGAAATAATCTTCGGCGTTATCCCTGGGGTAAAAACCGAGCTTTTCTCTGGTCTCGGTCAGGTCAAAGAAACGGCGGTCGTTGTTACTGATGGCATAGACAAGCAGGAAATCGGTGTTGACCTTGAGGGCTCTGGCAAAAGCCGCAACACAGTCCCGCTTGCTCAGGAAAACCGCTCGCACATGCTCCTCGCGTTCCGTGCCCTTCCAGATTGAGGGGTCATCTTGAGGAAACGTTGACCCGATGCGCAAGGAGATGAACTGGATGCCATGCCTTCGTGAGTAGTACCAGCCCATATTTTCCCCGAAGAGTTTTGAGATACCATAGTACGAATCAGGGGCCGGCGGGTCACTCAGTTTCACAAAGCCCATGGCAGGTATGAAAAATCGGTCTAACGTCATTGGTGTCCTGCCGGCGTAATCATGCTGAGTATGATTGGTGCTGGCGAAGATGATTTTCAAAACGCCGGCCCGCCGTGCCTCCTCAAATACATTGTAGGTGGCGATGATGTTATTGTGGAGAACACTTTCCCATCTGGCCTCGGTAAGAGGGTCGGCAGCGAGGTGAATCACCGCATCAAGTCCTTCAAATACGTCCTGGACCTGCTCCGCCTTGGCAAAGTCCGCCTTCACTGTTTTATGTTTTTGGGCGAGTTCTGGTTTTATCTCGCGTTTATTATGGAACAGAGTAAGGTGGTAGCTTTCCGGAAGTCCTTCAACCAGCGTGGTGCCGATGTGGCCGGAGGCTCCGGTGATACCGACGTTTAAAATCTTTCGATCTTGCATTGCTATGCTCCATCTATTTATTTAGAGTGCTTCATTGTGTGCAGCTTTTGCAGGTTATCCATTACCCATTTCCCCCACTCCCTGACGCCTTCACCGGTAAGCCCGGAGACGGCGAACAGGGCTGCCTGCTGATTTATGCCCTTGAACATGCGGGTGAAATTTTCCAGGTCGAAACTGACGTGCGGCAGCAGGTCGGTTTTGTTTACCACCAGCGCGTTGGCCTGGGTGAAGAGCAGGGGGTACTTGTGCGGCTTATCATCGCCTTCAGGGGTGCTGAGGATGACCACTTTAAGGTACTCACCGAGGTCAAAGCCGCCGGGGCAGATAAGGTTGCCCACGTTTTCGATGAACAGAATATCCATGTCATCGAGAGGGAGGTTGCCCAGCGCCGAATTCACCATGCCCGCGTCCAGATGGCAGCCGCCGCCAGTATTTATCTGAATGGCGGTAACTCCGGCCTGGCTCAGCTTCTCGGCGTCAATACTTGAGCTCACGTCTCCCTCGATAACGGCGATGCGGGCTTTACTTTTGAGCTCTTCAACAGTGCGCATAATCAGGGTCGTTTTTCCGGAACCCGGCGAGGACATAAGGTTGATGGCCATGATGCGTTTGCCGGTCAGCAGCTTCCGGTTTTGCTCCGCAATCTGGTTATTGGCGCTCAAAATATCTTTCAGCACTTTGATTTCCATTATTCCACCTCAATACTCTCGACGTACAGTTCACTGCCGCCGGTTATTTCAATTTCCGATGACTGGCATCGGGGACAGCTCCATTTAAAATCGGATACTTGGAATACGTCAGCGCATTGTCGGCAGCGCGCCTGCCGTGGTATGTTGCGAAAGGAAAGCGCGGCTCCCTCGGCGGGTGTATCCTGACTGAGCAGCTCGAAGTTCGCCTGAACATAATAGTCGATGATGCCGGTCATCTCACCGAGCACGATATTTACCCCGATTATTTTACTGGCGCCAGCTTTGGTTGCCTCCTCCAGCACGAGGTCTAACAGGCTCATGGTTACCGACATCTCGTGCATGGCTAGCATATACGGGGCAGCGGCTCGCCGACCAGCATATCAACGATGCGTGTCGTCCCCAGCCCGGTCTTCATGACCACCCGTCCCGGGTTTTCCTCCTTTACCTCACCGATAATGGCAGCGTCGCGCCCGTACTGATGTCTTTTCATTCGCTCCAAAACCTTTTCGGCGTCGCCAGGGCTGACCGCGGCAACCAGTTTTCCCTCGTTGGCCACGTAGAGCGGGTCCAGCCCGAGCATCTCGCAGGCACTGGATACTGCCTCCCGAACCGGTATTTTCTCTTCATATATTCGGATGCTCACTCCAGATTGCTCGGCGATTTCGTTTAGCGTAGTGGCCAGGCCGCCGCGGGTGGGGTCGCGCAGGCAGTGGATATTAAGACTTGAGGCCAGCATCTCTGCCACCAGGCCATTCAGCGGCGCGCAGTCGCTCTTCAATTCGGTGGCGAAGTTAATCCCCTCGCGCTGGCTGAGCACCGCTATGCCGTGGTCGCCAACCGTACCGCTCAATATCAGCATGTCCCCGGGCCGGGCGTTATGGCCGGAAATGTCCACTCCGGCCGCTACCGTGCCGATGCCGGCGGTATTGATGAACAGCTTATCGGCGGTGCCGCGGTTGACCACTTTGGTATCGCCGGTGACCACGGCCACGCCAGCAGCCATGGTGGCCTCTTTAATTGAATTGACCACTTTTTCCAGGTCGCCAAGCAGCAGGCCTTCTTCAATTATAAAAGACAGGCTCAAGTAAAGAGGTGTGGCGCCCGCCATCGCCAGGTCGTTTACCGTGCCGCAGACAGCGAGCCTGCCAATGTCGCCCCCGGGGAAAAAGATGGGCTGGACAACGTAGCTGTCGGTGGTGAAGGCCAGCCTGCCGGCAGGTTCAATCAACGCTGAATCATCAAGCTTGGTGAGCACAGGATTGGACAGCATGGGGAGGAAGCTATTACGAATGATATCGTGGGCCATCCTACCCCCGCTCCCGTGTGCCAGTAAAATTCTATCGGACATTTTCTTCACCGTAATGATAATAGGCGGCGCAGGTTCCTTCCGCCGAGACCATGCACGGCCCCACCGGATTCACCGGGGTGCAGACGCGGCGGAACAGCGAGCAGTCCCGTGGCGATTTAATTCCCCTCAGCACTTCGCCGCATAAACAGCCCTTTGGAGTTACCGTGGGGCCGGGGTCAAAGCCGAAATTAAGTTCAGCATCAAAACGGGCAAATTCCGTTCGTAGCTTCAGGCCGCTCCTGGCCACCTCGCCAAAGCCCCGCCAGCGCGCCGGGGCGGGCTCGAATACCTTTTCCATAATCCCGATGGCGGTCTGGTTTCCCTCCCAGCTGACGCCGCGCCGGTAGGCGATTTCAACCTTCGCTTCACTATCGGCCACCTGTCGTGTCAGCATGTCGATGCATTGCAGGATATCCAGCGGCTCAAAGCCGGAGACAACGCAGGGTATGCCGTAATCGCGGGCAATGAACTCCCACGGTCTTGAGCCGATGACGGCGCTGACGTGGCCGGGACAGATAAGCCCTTGCAGGTTGACCTCACCGGAGTCCAGCAGTACCTTGATTATCGGCGGGCAGAGCTTGTGCAGGGAAAGCACGTAATAATTTTGCAGGCCCTCCTGCGCCGCCTGCAGGATTGAGGCGGCGACGGTGGGGGCGGTGGTCTCAAAGCCGATGCCCAGGAATACCACCGATTTCTCCAGGTTTTCTTTTGCCAGAGAGAGCGCATCCAGGGTCGAATAAACGACGCGCACATCGGCTCCGGCCGCCTTAGCTTCCTGAAGGCTGGAGTGACTTCCCGGCACCCGCACCATGTCACCGAATGAGGCGACTATGACATCGGGCAGCGAGGCCAGGGCGATGGCTTTATCAAGGTCAGCGTTATCGGTGACGCATACCGGACAGCCCGGCCCCGAGGTAAGAGTCAGTGCTGGCGGCAGCAACTGACGGAGGCCGAACTTCATGATGGACACGGTATGCCCGCCGCAGAACTCCATGAAGCGTGCCTTTTTGCGGGCATGCTGCTTGATACTGCGGACCAGGCCATCGGCCAGGTCTGACTGGCGAAATTCGCTGACTAACTTCATTCGTTCTCCATGAGCTTGCTCATTTCGGCGAATATAGCCAGGGTCTCCTCCGCCTCTGCCTGGTCAAGGATGTTGATGGCATAGCCGGCATGGAGGAGAACGTAATCGCCCACCTTGGCCTCCGGGGTGAGCATCAGGCTCGTTTTGCGGGTGATGCCACCGGTTTCAACCTCGGCCTCGGTTCCATCTATCGATTTTATTCTTACCGGTATGGCCAGACACACTTTATTTACTCCTTACCGCCTTTTACCTGATGATTGGCAACCATCGCCTGTCCCAGGGAAATGCCGCCATCGTTGCAGGGCACCAGGCGATGGCTCAATACCTGAAACCCTTCATTTTCCAGGGCATCAATCGTCAGGTTAAAAAGTAGTCGATTCTGGAAAACGCCACCGCTCAATGCCACTGTTTTCAGTCCAGACTTCCTGGAAATCAGCCGACACGTCTCCAGGATGATTTCGGCCATTGTTTTGTGGAACCTGGCCGAGATAACCTCCGGCCCGACGCCGTTTTTTACCTCGTTCACCACTGCGGAAATGAGCTCTTTAAGCTTGATTACCGCTGGCTTTTCATCGTCAGATATGGTAAACGGGTATGGCTCAAACCTGCTGACGTCATCAGGCGCGAGCATTTCAAGCTCGATGGCGGCCTGGGCTTCATAGTCGACCTCTCCCCTGACACCGGCCAGTGCTGATACCGCGTCAAAAAGTCGCCCCACCCCCGAGGTAAGCGGTGAGTTAAACCTCCGTTCCAGCTGCTTTTTAACGATATTGACTTCATCATCTGGTATTTTGCTCATAATGGGGAGGCCAGCCAGCGGCGTCTCTGCACCAAGCAGTGAGTAGATGTAACCGAGGGCCATGCGATATGGCCTGCGAATGGCAGCGGCCCCTCCCGGCATCGGCACGTATTCCAGATGGGCAACGCGCTCGAAGCTGCCCCAGTCGGCAATCAGGAATTCGCCGCCCCAGAGGTGGCCGTCAGTGCCGTACCCCACGCCGTCGAAGGCGATGCCGATGACCGGTTCTCTGAATTCGTTTTCCACGAGGCAGCTGACAATATGGGCATGATGGTGCGGCACGCCGACTGCTTTCAGCCCCTTTTCAGTGGCGTATTTCAGGGCATACTTGGTGGAGAGGTACTCCGGGTGCAGGTCATAGGCAATTATTTCGGGCTGTACGCGGAAAAGTCGCTGGTAAAGGTCAATGGTATTCTCAAAATGTTCCGCCGTTTCCTCGTTATCCATATCTCCGATGTGCTGGCTCAGGAAGGCATATTCATCCCTGGTCAGGCAGAAGGTATTTTTCTCCTCGGCACCGCAAGCCAGCATCTGGCTAGACTTAAAAGGGAGATGGATGGGGGAGGGTGCGTAGCCGCGGGCACGCCTGATGGCGCGTTCAGTATCTCTCTCCACCAGATAAACGCTGTCATCATAACGGGCATGAATGTCACGGTTGTGCAGCAGAAAGTAATCGGCGATGCCATGAAGTCGGTGCAGAGCTTCGTCATTATCCTGGCAGATTGGCTCCTCACTCAGGTTGCCGCTGGTCATGACCAGCGGTCGTGCCGCGTGGTGAAGGAGGATATGATGCAGCGGTGTGTAGGGCAGCATGACACCGAGGTATTTATTGTTTTCCGCGACTAGCGGAGATACATTTGAGGCATCTTTTCGCCACCGGAGAAGGACAATGGGCGCATCTGGCGAGAGGAGTAACCCGGCTTCCTCGGGCGATACATAACAGTGCCTTTCAATTTCGGCGATGGACGCCATCATGAGGGCAAACGGTTTACCGGGTCGCTTTTTTCTATCTCTTAGGAGAGCTACGACTTCCTGGTTCGTGGCGTCACAGGCAAGCTGGAAGCCACCGAGTCCCTTAACCGCGACGATGTAACCCTGGCGGAGAAATTCCGCAGCTTGACGGAGTGGGTCTTTACCGGTTACTGGAGTGCCGTCGCGGTCCGCCAGTTGCAGGACGGGGCCGCATTTCGGGCAGGCATTGGGCTGGGCATGGAAACGGCGGTCAAGCGGGTCATCATATTCCGCCTGGCACTCCGGACACATGGTGAAACGGCTCATGGTGGTCATGGGGCGGTCATAGGGAATGTCCCTGATGATGGTAAAGCGAGGGCCGCAGTTGGTACAGTTGGTGAAAGGATAGAGATAACGGCGGTTTTTCAGTTCGAAAATCTCTTCCCGGCACTCGGGGCAGGTGGCCAAATCAGGGGAGACCGGCTGGTATTTCCCGGGCTCAGGCTGGCTTTTTCTTATTTCAAAATCAATATCACCTTTGGTCGGCAGTCTTCCGGTGGCAATATCCTGGATACGGGCGGCGGGAGGAGCCTTTTCTTTCAGGAGGGCGAGAAACTGACTGAGGTTTTCTTCAGGCCCCTCCACTTCAATAGCCACGTTTCCCGAGGTATTTCGTACCCAGCCGTTAAGGTGGCACTTCTTGGCCAGTCGGTAAACGAAAGGTCGGAAGCCAACACCCTGTACTGTGCCCTTAACCTCAATGCGCAGTCTGGCCCTGACATCAACCTTAAGAGGGAAAACTCTCATAACCTCCCCGTATTAACCCTCCAGAGATTAGACTAAAGTGGCTGCCGGCTGCAATAAAAAGAACAGAGGCGTTCCATGTCAATCGGATGCTGTCAGCCGCCTATATCTTATCACAGTCTTGACAGGTGCGGCTAGACAGAATGGATGCCATCATGATTCCCTGATTCCGATTGTGGATGTGGGGCACTGGACGATTTAATGGTTACTCTTGCTTAATGCTTTTTGTCTTTACGCGGATGTTTAGGAACTCTGGTGGCCTGTTGGTAAGGTTTGTATCCCATTTCGACAGCCTGGCGGTCCATGTCCAGGGTATGAAAACGCTCCAGCGGTAGGATAACCTGCCCTTCAGCTTGTCGCAGGTCCACCGTCTTGAGATATGTTTTGCATCGCTCGCAGATATAAAGCCGGTATTGCCCCGTATCTTCAGTGAAGTAACTCAAATCGTTTTGGTCCTGGGTATTGCAATAGGGGCATTGAAGGCGTTGGAAGGCCCATTCAGTATCACAGCGGGAACATGAAAGCCAGCGTGAGCCACGTTCGGCATCCAGTAGAGCGAAGTCCGAACTCCCACCGCAAATCGGGCAATAGCTGCGGCGCCATCGTTCCTGGTCAATGGAATCTCTCAGGGCTTTGGCGTGACTTGTTAAGAATGGTTTTATAGTTGCGTGGATAATGGAATCTACGAGTTTTTTATCCAGGCCGCCGACTGAAATCGTTGATGGCAGCTTTTGTTTTTCGAACCAGTGCTTCAGTGCTGGCACGGTTAGAAGAGCGTCTGCGCTCAATTCCATCAATTTCTCAAAACTGGAATTGAATAGCTCTGCATAATGGGCAAAAATAATCTTGGTCTCATTAAAAGTAGCCGCTAATAACTGCCAATCAAGAGCGAGTTCATCAAAAGCGATAAGGGGAATCCCCTCATCTATTCGCTTATTAATAACTTCGCGACTCAAACCGGATTCGAGTCGCGAAGTTAACTTTTTCTCAACTTTAGATTGAACGCGCAGTAATTGTCGGTAGAATTCTAAAAGATTTGGAAGGGTTCCTTCTTTTCTTTCCTTCTCCTCCAAAAAACTGATAACTGCGTCGGTTTCAACAGGCAATTAGCTTTTCACCTCTTTCCCTTTAGTGACTTCCTTGTACCACTTGGCGTGGTGTTTCTTGGCATAGTCCGCGGAAATTGTCCCCTTGTATATAGCTTTCCAGGCCTCCGTCATCAGAGGGTGAATGAGGCCAAGGTAAATGTGGAGAAGGAGCATTGAGCCAGCGAGAATAAAGGCGATATCATGGATTAACACCATCCATTGCAGAACCGCGGCTGAAGCGGTCGTCTTGGCAAACCACATAACGAGACCGGTGATGGTAAACAGCACGCCGGAGACAAGCACGATAAGCCACCAGAGCCTCTGCCCGGTGTTCATGGCGCCCTGCGGAGGCATGCTGCTCTCATCACCACTGAAATAGTAAGCAGGAGCTGCTTTCAGCCAGTCGATGTCAACGGCTGACCAGGAGAAGGCTTCTTTGATTCCCTTCCAGGTTGCCTTCGGGTTCATCGGAATATAGATAAGTGGCGCTATGATAAAGAAGACCGCGGCAATGCGGTGTATCACCCTGGTCACGCTATCCTGTGCGATAATGCCAAGGCCGGGTATGAAGAGAACAAGTCCGGTTAAAAACAGGATGCAGAAGCTGACCAGATGTACCCAGTGCAAAATTCGTGTTGGCTTACTGTACTTCTCAACTTCTTGCGGCATTTTCCTTCTCCTTATCCTTGTTTACATTAGCTCGGGCGACAAGATAGTTCAGGCCCAGTCCCAGGATGGTCAATCCGCCCACTGCCCAGCCAATCGGCTGCATTACGTCCTGCCAGGCGATGGTGGCAGCTGAAATCTGCGGGTCTACCGGCAGTCCATATACCGCTGGATGGTCATCCAGGACATACATTACGTGCAATCCGCCCAGCTCTTTTTCGCCGTAGAGGTTGGCATTGGTCCAGCCCTTGTCGATGAGAGACGCAACGCGTTTTTTACCCTCCGCGATGAGCTGGTCACGGTCCCCGAATTGCAGCGCATCGGGTGGACAGGTCTTAACGCAGGCTGGTTCCCAGCCTGCAGAAATACGGTCCAGCCCAGCCGTTGTACAAAGTGTACACTTGTCCATCTTGGCGATGCCGGATATCAGATTACGGTCAGAGCGCGGTACCTGGAAAGGACAGGCTTCTAGGCAGTAGCCGCAGCCGGTGCAGATGTCCTTGTCGTAAGCGACAAAGCCGAGTTCGTGATGGTATAAAGCACCGCTGGGGCATACTTTAACGCAACCCGCTTCGGTACAGTGCATGCAGGAGCGGCGGGTGAAAAGCCATCTCACCTTGCCACCCGGGTCAATTTCGCGGAACTCCATCTTGAGCCAGGTCGTCGGAGAAAGGTCAGGAGGGTTCTCGTAGCTGCCCCAGTTCACTGACTGCACCCCGTTTTCCACGGTGGGAATAAACTCGTCGTTTTCGTTCCACTGCTTGCAGGCGGCCTGACAGCCGCGGCAGGCCGTGCATCTCGTTGAGTCATATAAGATTGCTTTCTCAGCCATTATTACCTCCAACTATCTAGCGATAACTATCTACGCCTTGCGCACGTTAACCAGGAAGGCTTTGTATTCCGGTATCATCGTATTGGCATCACCGACATGGGGAGTTAGTATATTCGCGCTATCGCCCGTGGAAAGTCCGGTGTAACCCCAGTGCCAGGGGATGCCTACCTGGTGCACCTTCGTCCCATTCATCTGGAATGGTTTGAAGCGTTTGGTCACCACGGCTCTTACGTATACCTGTCCTCTGGCTGACTCTACGATGACTTTCTCGCCGTTAACAATACTTTTATCCGCAGCCAGCTCTTCGCTCATTTCAACGAAGGGTTCAGGCTGCATTTCTATCAGCCACGGCATATTCCGGGTCATCTGCCCGCCCTGCCAGTGCTCAGAGACCCGGTAGGTACTGCATACTATCGGATATTTATCCGGAGTGCCCTGTTCTTCGGGTCTCCAGATTTTGAAGGCGGGGTTATTTTGCTGCTTGGACATCGGATTGGATATTGGCGACTCCCACGGCTCGTAATGCTCCGGAAGCGGCCCTTCCGCCATTCCGGGGCCGAAGAAGCGGGCATGACCTTCCGGTTTCATGATGAATGGGTATTTGGTCTTCTCAGGGTCAACTGCCATCGGTGGCCAGCCGCCATCGGGTACATCACCGACCCACTTTTCATCCTGCCACCAGATGACCGGATGTTCCTTATCCCACGGTACCCCGTTAAGGTCGACTGAAGCTCGGTTGTAGATAATCCGCCGGTTCACCGGCCAGCACCAGGCCCACTTGGGATAAAGCCCGATGTTAAACTGGTCGGGGGTCAGATCGCGGCGGGCGGCCATATTGCCGTCTTCAGTGTAGCTGGCGCAGTAGAGCCAGTTGCCTGAAGAGGTGGTGCCGTCATCCATCAGCTTGGAGAAACTGGGCAGCAGTTTACCGGCGGTGAGGTCATAGCCATTTATTTCCTTGGCTACGGCGTGCACATCGGGGTGTTCAAGGCCGTAGTTCCAGTTAAGCCGGGAAATCGCTTCGGCATTGGGGCCGCCTTCACTGGCGTACATCTCCATGAGCTTGCGGGCCAGCCAGTCCAGCATCCAGAGGTCGTCCTGGGCTACGCCCGGACCATCAGCCGCCTTATAACGCCACTGACTCCAGCGGCTGCTATTGGTGACGCTGCCCTCTTTCTCAAAAGAGTTAAGGGCGGGCAGGAGGAAGACTTCAGTTTTGATGTCAGCTGGATTAACGCCGGGGCGTTTCCAGAAATTGGCCGTCTCGGTCTGCCAGATGTCGGTGACCACGAGCCATTCCAGTTTATCCATTGCCATGCGTTCCAGGTTGGCATTGGGGCCTCCGACGGCCGGGTTCTGTCCCCAGCACATAAGTCCCTTAATTACTCCGGAATACATGGCTTCAAACAGGGAGATGTGGGAGTAGTTCTTCCCTGACTCAATCTTTGGCAGATAGTGGAACCCGAACTGGTTATCTTTGGTGGCGGCGTCACCATACCATGCTTTAAGCAGGCTGACCACGTACTTGGGGGTGTGTTGCCACCAGTTAGCGCTCTTGGGGTCGTTGCTCTTGGGAGTAGTCCGCTCCAAATACTTGTCAAGTGATTTATCAGTATTCTCCGGTACTTTTAAGTAGCCGGGAAGAATATGGAAGAGCAGGCAGTGGTCTGTGGAACCCTGAACGTTGGATTCGCCTCTCATGGCGTTGATGCCACCACCAGCGACCCCGATATTGCCCAGTAAAAGCTGGAGGATACAATAAGAACGGATATTCTGGGCGCCATAGGTGTGCTGAGTGGTTCCCATGGCGTAGAGAATGGTGCCTGCCTTACCTGCCTGGCCACTGGCAGCAAATGTCTGGCAAATCTGCAAGAAGGTATCTACAGGGGCACCGGTTATCTCATTTACCTTTTCCGGTGTATAGCGCGCGAAGTGTTTCTTCATGAGCTGGAAAACACAGTTGGGGTCTTTGAGGGTCATGTCTCTTTTGGGGATACCTTTATCGTCAAGCTGAAACTGCCAGCTGGATTTGTCGTATTTTCGTTTACCGCCGTCAGTTTCATTTTGACCGCCGGAATAGCCAGAAAATAACCCGTCCAGTTCGGACGGGCCTTTGAAGTCGGGATTGATGAGGTAAGGAGCATTGGTGTATTCCTTGATGTAGGTCATGTTGTAGTTGCCGGGGTTACGGTCAATATCATCCAGCACCCACTTTATCATGCCATCGATGAAAGCGATGTCAGAGCCTGAACGCAGTGGAGAGTAGATATCAGCTTTAGCAGAAGTCCTGGTGAACCTCGGGTCAATGCTGATAAGCTTGGCCCCTTTATCCTTAGCGATAGTGATGTGGCCAAAGGCTGCGGGGTGATTTTCCGCAGGGTTGGAACCGATGGCCATAATAACATCAGAGTTGGCGATGTCATTCCAGTGGTTGGTCATGGCCCCTCGGCCGAACGTCTCCGCCAAACTGGCGACAGTGGGGGAATGTCATATACGGGCGTGGTGTTCAAGGTATACAACGCCAAGCGCGCGGGTCAGCTTGGACAGGAGGTAACATTCCTCGTTATCTAAAGCGGAACCTCCCAGGTTGGCGATGGCTTCAGTGCGGTTAACCAGATTGCCACCGCTGTCTCTTTCGATGAAGCTTTTATCTCTGGTATCTTTGATCCGCTTAGCTATCTCCGTTAGTGTCCAGTCCCAGGTTTTTTCTTCCCAATCAGTCCCACCTGGACGCCTATACAGGACTTTGCTCAGACGCCAGGGATTATCGGCGGAAAGTTGTCGCATTGAAGCGCCTTTAGCGCAGCCTCCGCCTTGATTGATGGGATGGTCAGGGTCACCTTCAATGTTGACCGCTTTCCCATTCTGCGTGGCGACAATAAATCCACAACCAGAGCCATCATACGGGCAAATAGTGGTCTTCTCACCTATCGGCTTTTTCAACGGGAGAAATTTGTGAGTTACCGCTTGAGCTATTTCGGGGTTTAGTGCACCGAAAACAAAAATGCCACCAATCGTGGCTCCAGACGTTTTGAGGAAATCTCTTCTATTAAGCTCCATACGACCTCCCTATTAGAACATTGCCTGTATTAAGCGCAAAATATTACCCAGATTAAGCGGGAAATATTACCTGTACTGGGAACAAAATACACTCGTCGTAAGTATAAATTATATCTGAGATATTTGTCAATATCCGATTTATTACTTTGGTGATTTCCGGGCAGTTTTTCTGGATTTGGGTGGTTCCTCTTCCTCACCCTCTTCAATGTCTTCACCGCGCTGCCCTTTCCTGAAGTTACGTATACCTTTCCCGATAGCTCCGCCAACCTGTGGCAACCTGCCCACACCGAAAACGATGAGGATGATTACCAGTATCAGGGCGATTTCCCATGGTCCTATGCGAAATGGCATGGTATCTCCTTCCCGTCTCTGTTTTGTCTTTCCCTGATATTTGCCTTTTGTTCAATAACAGGTGAGTGATTATTTAAATGCCCGGCCGGTGATTCTCTCGTATGCCTGGATGTACTGGCGGGACGTTGCTTCAACAACATTGGATGGCAGTGGCGGGGTGGGGGGCTCCTTGTTCCATCCCGTTTCCACCAGCCAGTCGCGAAGCGGCTGTTTATCATAGCTGGGCTGTGCCTGGCCGACCTGGTACAGTTTGGAGTCCCAGATACGCGATGAGTCTGGTGTCAGAAGCTCGTCAATCAGAATGAGCTGGTCTCCTTCAAGCCCGAATTCCATCTTCGTATCAGCGATGATTATGCCCCGCTTTGCGGCATATTCCTGTGCGTAATTGTAGATGGTGATACTTTTCTCTTTCATTTCTCGGGTCTTTTTTTCGCCAACTAACTTTTCGATTTCATCCATGGTGATGGGTAGGTCATGACCGATGTCCGCTTTCGTCGTTGGTGTGAACAGTGGCTCGGGCAGCTTCTGGCTCTCTTTGAGGCCCTTTGGCATCTGGAAACCGGCCACTTTGCCGCATTCCTGGTATTCCGCCCAGCTGGAGCCAGCGAGGTAGCCACGCACGACACATTCAACCGGGATGCGCTTTACTTTCTTCACCACCATGGAGCGCCCGACCAGATAGGCAGGGTAAGGGAAGCGATTTTCAGCGGGTAGGTAAGTGTCCAGGCTGCGTACATCTTCAACCGTCTCCACCAGATGGTTGGGCATGATTTCTGCCGTCTGACTGAACCAGAAAACAGACAGCTGGTTCAGGACGAAACCTTTGCCTGGAATGCCACTGGGCAATACGAAATCAAAAGCGGAGATGCGGTCGGTGGCGATGATGAGGAGGTGATTTCCTAAATCATAGGTATCACGCACTTTACCTTTGATGAATAGTGGTAGAGGCAGAGCTGTCTCCTTGAGCACTGTTAAATTGTCTCCCATAGTCTAATCTCCCCTAGTTTTACGTTTAGTCGGTTAAGCCTTCAAGAGATTTCTTGATGATTCGGTTCACCACGGCTTTGCTTACCGGGTCCTTGGCCAGCGTATCAACAAAATCGAGTCGGTCAAAATAGAGGCGCAGGCTTTTAATTTTATCGTTCTCAAAAATGAGGACCTCCGCTTGTTTTGACTTTACCTCCGGGCCGCTGTGCAGACGTGCCCGGATGATAAACTCCTCAAATAGGGTATTTCCTTCCGCCATAATTTTTACGGGCTGAACCTTGATCTGCCAGATGTTCTTGAACAGCCAGCCAAACCATTTCTTGACACCCGCTTTACCAACGAGGCTGTGGCGCAGTAATTCGATTTCACAGTTGTCGGCAAAGCAGGATATGACCGCGTCCGGGTCCTTATTTTCTATCGCGTTGTCCAGTGCCATTGCCACTCGGCGAATTTCGTCAGTCGATTTTTCTGTCTCCACCGTACCTCAGCCTTTGTAGAATCATAATTACAGGGACCTCGGCGCCAGATTGGTCGATTCTGATATGGTGTTTTTCCACTGCGCCTTGGTCAACCCCAATCGCTCAAAGATGTCGTCAACGTACCTCAGGTAGTACTGGTAGTCAAACAAAGATTCCAGTTCCGGCTGGGGCAGGATTTCGGCGACCTCCGGGTCAGCTTTTAGCAGATTGAAGAAAGCTTTGTTTCCTTTCCATGACTTCATCGCATTGCGCTGCACCATCTCATACGCTTTCTGCCGGGAAAGGCCTTTATCAATGAGCGCCAGCATCACCCGTTGTGAGAAGATAAGGCCCCTGGTGAGTTCCATATTCTTTTTCATGCGCTGCGGGAAAACCTGCAGCCCCTTGATTATTGAGGTAAAGAGGGACAGGCAGTAATCAACGAGCAGGCAGGAATCGGGCAGTATAATACGTTCCGTGGAGGAATGGCTTATATCACGCTCGTGCCAGAGGGCGATATTTTCCATGGCAGTAACGGCGTAGCCTCTTGCCAGTCGGGCCAAGCCGGTGATTCGCTCACAGAGTTCAGGGTTGCGCTTGTGGGGCATGGCCGAGGAGCCTGTCTGGCCGCTGCTGAAAGGTTCGCCCGCTTCGCCGACTTCTGTTCGCTGGAGCCCTCTGATTTCAACAGCGAATTTTTCCAGCGAGCTGGCGATGAGTGCCAGCGTGGTCATGAACTGGGCATGGCGGTCGCGCTGCAATATCTGGCTTGATACCGGTGCGGGCAGTAGGCCCAGTTTCTGGCAGGCCCGTTGTTCTACCTCTGGTGGGACGGTGGCGTAGGTGCCAACGGCACCCGATATTTTGCCCACGGCGATGACCTTTTTGGCCTCGCCAAGGCGCTGCAGGTTACGCCTCATCTCTTCAATCCATATCGCCAGCTTCAAGCCGAAGGTGATTGGCTCGGCGTGAATGCCATGGGTGCGCCCTATCATCTGGGTGTATTTATGCTCCATGGCTTTCTGTGCCAGCACGGTGATGAGCTCTTTAACGCCTTCAGCGAGCAGTTCGGTAGCTTCCACCAGTTGCAGGCTGAGCGCCGTGTCTATGACGTCGGATGAGGTAAGCCCGAGATGGATAAAGCGCGATTCCTCGCCCAGACTTTCCGCCACCGAACCGAGGAACGCGGTCATGTCGTGGTGAGTTTCCTTGAGGATATCCTCCATACGCCTGAAATTGCACTTGGCCAGTTTGATTTTAGAGATAGCCTCGCGGGGCACGACGCCTATCTCCGACCAGGCATCGCAGACGGAAATCTCCACTTCCAGCCACTTGTTGAATTTGTTTTCATCCGACCACACCCGTTTCATCCGGGGGCGGGAATAGCGTTCAATCATTTGCTATCTCCTTGCAGGTCACGTCGATATCTGGTGTAGGCCTTGCTGATGTTTTCATGCTTGATACCCAGAATTTCGGCCGCCAGATAGGCAGCATTCTTGGCTCCGGCGGTGCCAATGGCCACGCAGGCTACCGGTATCCCCGCCGGCATCTGGACAATTGAGTAGAGGGCATCGACGCCTTTCAGTTCACCGGAGGCTAGCGGTACCCCGATAACCGGCAGAATAGACCAGCTGGCCAGAACACCGGGCAGGTGGGCTGCACCTCCGGCGGCGGCGATGATAACTTCAATGCCGCGCTCATGGGCGGTCATGCCGTATTGTCGTGCTTTCTCCGGGGTGCGATGGGCGGAAATAACGTTGACTTCATAGTCAATGCCAAGCTGCTCCAGTATCTCCAGAGCTGGCTTGAGAGCTTCCGTATCCGATTTGGAACCCATAACCACGCCAACCAGCGGCATATTACACTCCCTTATTTTTTATTTATTAGCGCAATATCCTTGCGGTACTGACAGCCTTCAAAGTGTATCCGTACCATGTTATTATATACTTTTTCTCTGGCCTCGTTGAGGTCTTTTCCGGTGGCGACGACGGTCAGGACTCTGCCGCCACTGGTTACTACTTTACCCGGTGCTGACCCGGCAAGGGTGCCGGCATGGAAAACCATAATATCCCTATCTACTTCATTCAAGCCGGAAATCGGGAAACCGGTCTGATATTTCCCCGGGTATCCGGCGGAGGCCATCACCACGCCCACGCAGGCTTTCTCACTCCACTGTACCTGCGCCCGGTCAAGTTTGCCATCCACGACTGCCATGATAATATCTAACAGGTCGCCGTTCAGCCTGGGCAGTACCACCTGCGTTTCCGGGTCCCCGAAGCGAGCATTAAATTCTAACACTTTTGGCCCGTTGTTGGTAATCATCAGACCACCGTAAAGCACCCCTCGGTAAGGCTGGCCCTCTTTGTTTAAAGCTTTCACCGTCGGTTCCATGACGGTTTCACTGACCGACTTTTCGAGTTGCGGGCTGAGAAAATATGGAGGGCTGTAACTGCCCATGCCGCCGGTATTGGGCCCACGGTCGCCGTCATAAATACGTTTATAGTCGCAGGCGGGCACCATGGGAACAACGGTGGTGCCATCGGTGAAAGCGAAGGCGCTCATCTCCCTGCCGGAAAGATGCTCTTCAACCACTATCTGCTCTCCCGCGGCGCCCAGCGTTTTCGATTCCATGAAACTGGCCAGGGCGTCGAGGGCCTGCTCAATTGACTCGGCAACCACCACGCCTTTTCCCGCCGCCAGTCCATCGGCTTTGACGACCACCGGCGGCGTTTGTTTTTTAACGTATTCTTTTGCTTTTGCATAGTCGGCGAAGCTGGCGCTGCGGGCGCAGGGGATGTTATATTTCTGCATCAACTGCTTGGCGAACACCTTGCTGGCCTCAATCCGGGCGGCAGTACGGGTTGGGCCGAAGATGGGCAGGCCTTCCTTATTAAATGTATCCACGATGCCCTCTGCCAGCGGCGCTTCCGGGCCGACGACAGTGAGGTCAATCCTGTTATCTTTTACTGCTTTAATTAGTAGTTCAATGTCGGTGGGACTTAAGGGAAGATTGTGAGCCTGCTGGGCGGTGCCGGCGTTACCCGGCGCAGCAAACAGCTCTGATGCTTTGGGGCTTTGTGCCAGCTTCCAGACCAGCGTGTGCTCCCGCGCCCCGCTACCGACAACCAGTATTTTTATCTACCTCACCCCCTGAATGTGCCGTTACTCCCACTCTATCGTAGATGGTGGTTTGGAGGTTATATCCAGGACGACGCGGTTTACCTCGGGCACCTCGTTGACGAGGCGATTGGAAATTCGTGCCAGAACATCATAGGGCATGCGCGCCCAGTCCGCTGTCATGGCGTCTTCACTGGTAACGGCGCGGATGGCAATCACGTGCCCATAAGTCCGGTAGTCGCCCATTACGCCCACGCTGTGGATGTCGGGGAGAATGGCGAAACTCTGCCAGAGCTGGTGGTAGAGTTTCGCTTTTTTGATTTCATTCATGACGATGAAATCGGCGCTGCGCAGTATCT
>JADHXF010000061.1 GCA_016783105.1 Dehalococcoidales bacterium
TCCTTGAAACGAACGCTGGTGGGGATAATGGCTTTAAATATCCTTATGCGGTCGCCAAACGCCCGGCGGGTAACCTCCATAACCTCTTTGCTGTGCAGCGTGCGTGAGCTGGTCATGGTAAATAATATGCCGGCGATATTCAGCGATGGATTCAGCTTTTCCTTGACCCGGATAACCGTCGTCAACAAACGCACCAGCCCTTTCATGGCCAGAAAATCGGCCTGAAGCGGGATAATGACTTTATCGGCGGCGGTCAGGGCATTGATGGTGAGCAGGTCCAGACTCGGCAGGCAATCGATCAGGATATAGTCGTATGACTGGCGCACCGGCCGGAGCATCTCATTTAATAAGGATTCACGGTCGGCTGCTGCCACCAGGTCAAGCTGTGCCTGTGCCAGCTCTATACTGGAGGGAACAATGTCTATATTCGGGTCGCCGGTCGGGGAAACCACATCTCTGATTGATAGGCTTTTTTTACCACTGATGACGGCTTCCAGAACATTATACCCGGTACGCTTTACGGTATCCGGGTTGAGTCCCACACTGATAGTCAGGCATGCCTGCGGGTCCCAGTCGATCAGGAGAACGCGTTTATTTTGTTCGCTCAAACCCTCAGCGAGCGCAGCGACCGTGGTCGTCTTGCCCACGCCGCCTTTCTGGTTGGCAATACAGAGCACCGGCATAATCTATAATAATATAACGCAATTGCGCAATTACGTCAATACTCTTTTGCGCAAATAAGTAAATGCGTAATTGAGCACCTGCACCGGTCAGCAATACTGGATTACCGACAGGTGCGTGTCAAAGAGCGCTCCGCCTGAACAGCCATCCAGTTTGGAGTTCGTTCTGTGCCGCTAAAACTTAGCGGGTGTGGGGAATTACTCAGACAAAGCGGAGCGGCTCATCGCCGACGCTCTCGAAACAGTGGTGCTCGTTGGGAGGGATATAGACGACGTTATCTTTGGAGATTTCCGCCTCCCCTTTCTCCCCTTTCACGACAGCTCGGCCGGAGAGTATGAATACCTCATGTTCCCAGTTGTGCGAGTGGGACGGCGTAGCGGCTCCCGGCTTGACCTCAATGACGCGCATGGCAAAATTAGGGGCGCCGTCTTTATCCGTGATCACCTCGCGCATTACCGCGCCACCGTGACCTTCCTTGGCCGGTGTATCCTCAAGTTTGCTAACTTTCATCGGGGGCCTCCTTAACTGTAGCGCTATCATATCGGGCAGTTGCCTTCGTCCTCAGCCCGCCCCTCTCCCTGTATTCCGCCTCAATCACCATGGAGACGGGCTTTAGAAGCTGGACCAGGTTCTCTAAAATACGGTTGACCGCGTGCTCCTGCAGGATGCCTACGTTGCGATAGGAGGTGAGATAATATTTCAACGATTTCAGCTCCACGAGCCATCTGTTCGGCACGTACCGAATCAACAGCCGGGCAAAATCCGGCAGCCCTGTCCAGGGACAGACGAAGGTGAACTCATCAGTCTCGTACACGATTTCCGTGGCTGATTCCGGGTACTGGAAAGGAACTGCCTCCAGCACCGCCACATCGATGGCTTCCTCGCCCTGTATGTCATACCTTCTGGTGGCGTACTTATCCACCGTCATTTCATGCTCCCACAGGGGATATTTTAGCACTATTTGAAATCAAGCGCCAATATGCTAAACTCAAATTGACTATGCCGGATACCAGTGAAAAAGTTGGCGCTGTTATCGTTGCCGCCGGTAAAAGCGAGCGCATGGGCAATGTGGATAAAATGTTCGCCCTGCTCGGCGGGCAGCCTCTCTTGCTCCGCACCACTCAACCTTTTCAGCAGTGCCCTCAGATTGACCAGGTGGTGGTGGTGGTGAGCGGGGAAAGAGAACCTCACTGCCGGAGTCTGGTGGCCGGTCCTGAATGGTCCAAGGTCAGCGATGTCTGCCTCGGAGGCAGACGACGCCAGGACTCGGTGGCCGAGGGCTTGAAGCACCTGACCGACTGCGCCTGGGTGGTTATTCACGATGGGGCTCGCCCTCTGGTGACAGTGGAACTGATTGAGCGGGGATTGAAAGCAGCCAGGGAGACCGGCGCCGCCATCGCCGCCGTGCCGGTAACGGACACCATTAAGGTCTCGGATGATGGCGGTACCGTGGTTGAGACGCCACCACGTCAATATCTATGGGCCGTACAGACCCCACAAATATTCACCCTCGAAATCATCAGCGAGGCCTATCAAAACGCAGATGAAGACGTAACCGATAGCTCGTCGCTGGTGGAGCGGCTGGGACATAAAGTGAAGCTATATATGGGCGCCCATGACAATATCAAGATAACCACGCCCGCCGACCTGGCGCTGGCGGAAATTCTCTGGCAACAACATGAAAGGTAACTGTCGAGCAGGTATCGGCTATGATGTGCACGCGCTCACTGCGGGACGCAGGCTGGTGCTCGGTGGCGTTGAGGTAACTTTTGAACGTGGCCTCAGCGGCTGGAGCGATGCCGATGTCCTGACGCACGCCATCATGGATGCTCTGCTCGGGGCAGTGGCGCTGGGAGATATCGGCCGCCATTTCCCGCCCGGGGACCCGCAGTATGAAGGCATCTCCAGCCTGAAGTTACTGGAAAAGGTGAAAGGCTTGCTCGATGAGAATGGCTGGCAGGTTAGCAATGTTGACGCCACCGTCATTGCCGAGCGACCCAGTCTCAGCGAGCACATAAAGAAGATGCGGGAAAAGCTGTGCCGGACGCTCGGTATTGAGATGGAACAGGTCAGCGTCAAGGCTTCAACCTCGGACGGACTCGGCTTTACGGGCAGAGGCGAGGGAATCGCCGCATTGGCTTTAGCTACGGTTAAGGAGAAAGCTTGAAAGTTTTCAATACCCTGTCCGGGAAGAAAGAGGATTTTTCCCCGCAGGGCGATGAAGTGAAGATGTATGTCTGTGGCGTAACTCCATACGCCGACGCTCATCTGGGGCACGCCATGAGCTATATTATCTTTGACGTCATACGGCGTTACCTCAGGTACCGCGGCTACAAGGTTAAGTACGTTCAGAACGTAACCGATATCGACGATAAGATTATCGACCGCGCCAACAAGCTCGGCATTCCGCAAAGGGAGCTGGCCGAAAAATTCACCAGGAGCTACTTCGAGGATATGAAGGCGCTCAACATAGCTGAACCGGACGTCACTCCCTACGCCACCGATGAGATACCGAAAATCATTGAAATCGTGCGGGGCCTGATTGACAAGGGATATGGGTATGAATCGCAGGGCAGTGTCTATTTCCGGGTGAGAAATGTCCCCGACTACGGCAAGCTTTCCCACCGCAACCTGGACTCGATGAAGGCCGGAATACGCGTTGAATCCGGCGAGGAGAAAGAAGACCCGCTTGACTTTGTCCTCTGGAAGGCGTCCAAACCCGGCGAGCCGTCCTGGGACAGCCCGTGGGGGCCGGGGCGGCCGGGGTGGCACATCGAGTGCAGCGCCATGTCCCTGAAGTACCTGGGCAATACCCTGGACATCCACGGCGGAGGGCAGGACCTGGTCTTTCCTCACCACGAGAACGAAATCGCCCAGTCGGAGAGCTTCACCGGCGTCAAGCCGTTCGTCAGGCACTGGCTGCATAACGGCATGGTGCAGATGGGCGGGGAAAAGATGAGCAAGTCGCTGGGGAACTTAATCACCATCAAGCAGGCTCTGGAGAAGTACAGCGCCGACGCCATCCGCATCTTCGTGCTGAGTTCTCATTACCGCAGCCCGCTCACCTATTCCGAGGAAATACTGGAGGCGGCAGAGAAAGGGACGGAACGGCTGCGGCAAACGGTAAACAACCCTGTGAGCGGTAATAAAACAGGGAAACGGATAGATACCGAGCAATACCGAGAGCGCTTTTCCGAGGCGATGGATGACGACTTCAACACCGCCCAGGCGGTAGCAACGTTGTTTGACCTGGTCAGAGAGATAAACAAATATGAAAGTGAAGGCGCTTCGGCTGGCGAAGCTCGTGAGGCCCTAAAAGAGCTGGGCGAGGTGCTGGGATTGACCTTTCAGGAGCGGGAAGAAGCGCCCCTTGACGCCGAAGCGCTGGCGCAGAACAGCGCCATCGTCTACCAGACATTAGGCCTCCCCACGACGCCAGTAGCAACCGACGCCGGAGACATCATCCAGAGCATCCAAAACCTGGTTGACCTGCGCCGGAAGCTAAGAAAAGACAAAAAGTGGGCAGAGGCCGACATGGTTCGTGACAAACTGGCAGATTCTGGCATTATCCTTACGGATACTTCTACCGATACGGTGTGGCGGCGAAAAAGGTGACAGAAACATTACGAGTATTACGCATTTGCGCAATTACGCATTTGCGTTCTTGCGCGGGAGGTACAGTATGTGGCAGAATGTAGCGCTTGTTTTAATGGGACTGGGGATGCTGGCCTTGATTGGCTGGGGTGCCGCTGTCTTTTTCAGCAGCAGTGAAATACCACTGGTCGTCAGGATAGCGGTTGGGGCCATCGGCGTCGGGATACTCATTATAATCGGCGTGGCCATCAAAGACCGGATGAAAAAGGCGAAAACCGAAGATTTCAAGGAGGTTGAACGATGATTATCACCACTTCGGCAGATATTGAAGGTAAAAAGATTAGCAAAACAATCGGCCTGGTGCGTGGCAGCACCATCAGGGCCAAGCACATCGGCAAAGATATCATGGCCTCTTTTCGAGGTCTGGCCGGCGGCGAAATCACCGAATACACCAAGATGATGGCCGAGGCGAGAGAGGAATCCATCAAGAGAATGATTGAGGACGCCGAGAAGCAGGGTGCCAATGCCATTGTCAGTATGAGATTTACCACCTCCATGGTGATGCAGAACGCCGCCGAGGTTCTGGCCTACGGCACCGGCGTGGTCGTGCAGTAGCCCACCTATAGCAAACAAACTGCTGAATGGCGCAACATTTTTTCATGCGGGGTTAGTCTGAATGCTGGCAAATCTGGCCGGCTGGGTTACCAGGCGCGAGGGACGCAAGTTCCTGAAACTGAACCCGGCCGTTGATAATTCAATATTTACGGGCGCAAGAGAAATCGGGGAAATATCCCTCTACATTCACATCCCTTTCTGCCGCACCCTGTGCCCGTTCTGCTGCTTTAACCGCTACCTGTTCCAGGAAGATAAAGCGAGGCAGTATTTCAAATACCTGAAACGGGAGCTTGACCTCTATATCCAGACCGGCTTCACCTTCTCCGATTTTTATTTTGGCGGCGGCACACCGACCATCCTCATGGACGAACTTGAGGGCTTCATTGACTACCTTAAAGCCAATTTCAACGTGAAACGCATCTCTCTGGAGACAACTCCCCGTGAAGTCAGCCGGGAGAACATCGCCCGGCTCAAGGCCGCCGGCATCAACCGCCTTTCCATCGGCGTGCAGAGCTTTGATGATAATATCGTCAAGGCGATGGGCAGGCCCTTCGGCCCCAGCGCAGATATGAAGAAGCGGGTGCTGATGGCGGAGGGAGAGTTCGACACCGTGAACGTGGATTTCGTTTTCAATTTCCCGGGCCAGACCGTTGACCAGTTCCGGGCGGACGTGCAGACATTCAAAGAACTAAATATTGACCAGGCCACCTTCTATCCGCTGATGGCTTCCCCGCACAAGAAAAGCGCTCTGGAGAGACGCTTCAATCGGGTGGACATAACTGAGGAGAAACGATTCTACGATGTCATCCTGAAAGAACTGTACGAAGGCGGCTATGAAGCCTCCACCGTCTGGTGCTTTTCCAGAGGGGAGAGAATGATTGACGAGTACATTATCGACTTTGACGACTACATTGGCATCGGCGCCGGCTCGGTAAGCATCATGGGCGGCAATTTTTACGTGAACACGTTTTCGCTGGAACGGTATGGCGAGCTTTTGAGCCGTGATACACTGCCCATCGTTGGCTGGCGAAAACTCGCGGAGAAAGAAAACCAGAGATACTATTTGCTCACCAAGCTTTTCGGCATGGAACTGGATACCGGGAAGTTCACGCAGCGATTTGGCGCCAGTATGAAAAGCAACCTCGGCCCGGAAATGCTTTTGCTGAAGCTTTTTGGCCTAACTGAAGGGAAAAACAAGCTCCACGTGACCAGAAAGGGTATGTACCCGGTGAGCGTCATGATGCGGGAATTTTTCACTTCGCTCAACAACCTGAGAGAGCTTTACATCGAAGAGCAGATATAATCACTTATTTGACGGCTACGTGGATACCGACGACACCAAACATAAAAGGCCGGTAAAAAACCTCGCGGAAACCCGCCCCCAGCAGCATATCCTCCACCTCTCCTGCCGTGTAGAAGCCGGCCGCCGACTCCGCCAGATAGTTGTATGCCCCTCTGTTCCCGGAGAGCCAGAACCCGACGCGATAGACAACCCAGCGCAGATACCAGTGGAATAATCTTCGGATAAACCTCGAATTCGGCTGGCTGGTCTCCACAATGACATACCTGCCACCATCGGCAAGGACGCGCCACACTTCCGTCAAATGCCGCCTGGCCACGGGGTTTTTATAGGTCAGGTTACGGAAAGCAAAAGATATGCCAGCGCAGTCGAAGGACGCGTCGGGAAAAGGGAGAGAGGCAACATCGCCGTTGACAAAGGAAGCACGTCTCCCTTCTTTCAATAACACTGCCTTTTTCCACGCGAGCTCAAGCATGGGTGGGCTGTAATCGATTCCGACCACGCGAATTCCGCTTCTACCGAGACGGCAAACGGTCAAGGCCAGGTCTCCGGTCCCGCAGCACAGGTCCAGCATCTGCTTCTGTTTTTCTGAAAGGCATTCCTCAGCCGCCTTCTGCCGCCACCGCCGGTCAAGGCCCCAGGTTATAACCGTGTTGATAAGGTCGTAGCGGGGCGGCACTTCGGTGAACATGCTCTGCAAAGGCCGACTCATGACGTTTCCTTCAAATAATTCCGGCCAGTATGTAGCCGATGCCGAGGAGGAGCTGCGTGACCAGAACTACCAGCACATTGCTGCCCATCGCGGGAACGAGCTGCGCCATATCCTGATGCTTCCGTGAACCCTTTATCGCCTTCAGCGCAAAGGGAAGCGTCAGCAGCGCAATGAGAGAGAAAACCGGCATCACGCGGACAATGACCCAGCCGATTATCCAAAGATAGACCGCCAGGGTAAATGCGGCATAAACGAGGCTGGACTGTGCCCCGCCCATGATGATGGGCAGAGTCTTCCGCCCCGCCCGACTGTCTGCTTCGGTATCGGGGAACTCGTTGAGCAGAAGGAGGTTGTGTACCAGAATCCCGGAGGGAACGGCGGCAATTACCGCGTGCCAAGTATATTGACCGGCCTGGACAAAGTAAAGTCCCAGAATCGGCAACACGCCAAGCCCCAGCCCGGCGACCCATTCCGGCCAGGGCATTTTGAGTATTACCGGGGTATAGAAGAGAACACATACCGCGGCCAGCAGCAGCAGGGGAAGAAGCAGCCATCCCTTAGCCAGAATGAAAAATACCCCGATGCCCACCGCCAGCAGGAAAGAAGACGTGCCGAGCCAGAAGACCTGCCTCGGGGTGAGCAGCGCGGCGGGGAGAATCCCGCTGCCGCCGCTGAAAGGTGTCCGCCTTGTGGCCAGGTCCACACCGCTCCGGTAGTCAAAATAGTCATTCAAAGTATTGACACTGATGTGGGTGAGCAGCAGCCCAAAGCCAGCGAGCAGCGCGTAACCGAGATGAAAATACCCGTCATACCAGGCGATGCTGGTGCCCAGAAACGCCAGCACCACGGAAAGTATCAGAAACTGGGGCCTTGTTTCCAGAAACCATAGTTTCAGTCTCATGGCCACTTCTCCCGGATAATAAATGCACTCTAAAGGCCAATGTAATCGAATAAAGAAGGCACTGTCAAAGACAATGCCTTCACACTATCCAACAACTGATAGCGTTGAGGAATATACCATTACCCTGCTGGATATTTACCTCAACAGCTACCTGATTGCCAATTCGACCCGAGACATTTTCGGAGATGTATTTAAGAAAGCGATAAGATTATGATTTGCCGATGCGGAATACCTTGGTGCCGCAGCTGGGGCATTCACCCTTAACTGCCGGCCGCTTGTTCTTGAGCGTTGTTGATTGCGCGTTCTTGATTTCTACTTTCTTTCGGCATTTCATGCAATAAGCCTGGGGCATTTGTGGGACCTCCTTTAGTTGACTCTATGAAGCACAGTAGCAAACCTGCTGAAATTTGTCAATAGCCTCTGGGCACAAAGTCATCCCTATTTACCTTTTCCCTGCCTGATTTTAACGTCATCACCAACCACAGCCCCCAGAAAATCACGGGCGCTGCCTCCATTCATCGCGATTTCAAGATCGCCGCTACGTAAGCGTCAGCCAAGCCGAAATCAGTGGTCAGGGTAATGATGGCGTTCATGCTTCGCCCGGTTTCCGCCAGACTGGTAATCAGGTAATTCGGAGAGAGACGATGGCGATGATTATAAAGAGGACGGCCAGGGCAATGGTGAGCTGAAACATCGTTTTTTCCAGGCCCCGTTTCGTCCGGTACACCGTGTCAGGCTGACCGAAGATGCCTCCCAGCCCGCCGCCCCGAACCTGCAAAAGAATAATCAGCATCAAGGATACCGCCAGTACTATCTGAGCTATATTTAAATAGGTCTGCATCGTTCCCTTCCTCTCTCCCTGTTTCAGCCCTCATCAAGCTTTTTCTTCAATAGTTCACCGGCCAGTACCGGATTGGCACGACCCTTGGTCGTCCGCATCACCTGACCGACCAGAAATTTCAGCGCCGTATCCTTGCCCGCTTTGTAATCGGACACGGCCTGTGCATTTGAGTTTATCACGTCAACGATGGTGGCTTCAAGTTCCCCGGTATCGCTTATCTGACTGAGGCCACGTTCTTTAATAATATCATCGGCACTTTTCCCTGTATTAAACATTTCTTCATGTACTGTCTTCGCCGTGGCGGTGTTGATTATATTTTTAGTATTTAAGATGACTAATTGAGCCAGTTTTTCCGGGCTTATCTTTTTTCTGTATTCTTCTATAGTAATATTATTTGCATTCATTATTCGGCTGACCTCACCCAAAAGCCAGTTACTCGCCAGTTTAGCTCGCTCGGACACAGGTATATCTTCAAGTTCTTTTGTTTTGATGAAATCCTCTCCAGAGTCGGCCATGTCTTTGGTTTTTGTTAGCTCGCTGGCGTCATAGAGCGGCAGCCCGTACTCCGCCATGAACCGGTCCCGCCTGTCCTCAGGTAATTCGGGTATTTTAGTTTTTATTTCCTCCACCCATTCCCGGCTGATGGAAAGCGGTGGCAGGTCCGGCTCGGGGAAGTAACGGTAGTCATGGGCGTACTCCTTGCTGCGCTGCGCCACCGTCTTG
>JADHXF010000010.1 GCA_016783105.1 Dehalococcoidales bacterium
CATGAAGGAATTGGGGCCGCAGCTAAAGTTGGTGATGGCTAAGCCGTAGAGCTGCGGGTCTTCGACCGTCAGGGCACCGCCGGCGATGAATTTGCCCTCGTAGTTCCAGTAGGGACGGTCCGAATACTTTTTGGGGGCGACGGATTCCAGCGGCAGAAAGTCGAGCGGTATCGGTACCACGCCAAGCTGGGCCAGCTTTTCGGCGATTCCCAGATTGGCACCTGAGTCCTGCGACATGTAAGAACGCGAAAAAAGCACCACGCCGAGCTGGCCACTTTCGTGGAGCTTTCTGAGCGATTTTTTACCCAGCGCCAGGCAATCGGCGGCGAACTTTCGCTGTGCATTAATACCAGCAAGGGCCGCTTCCTTGCCATTTTTGCGGCCGAAACCCAGTTTTACCGCCACGGTGGTGAGGTTCTTTACCGTTTCGTCATCACCCTGGCTGAAATCGATAATCGGTGTCAGCAGGCGCTCGCCGAGGTTGAGCACGTGGCGCACGATGAAGGGCGCGGCCTGAACCAGCGGACAGGCATACTTCTGGTTCTCATCGCCTTCTTTATTGCCCAGGCGGATGAAGCTGGGGTAGAGAATATAGTCAACCTTGTCCTCGAGGGCGGCGATATGTCCGTGGAGCAATTTAAGCGGGAAGCAGCTGTCGCTATAGCTCAGTTCAGCGGCCTGCTCCATGATTTCACCGGTCGTCTTTGTTGACATAACAACTCTGACGCCAATGGTGTTCAGGAAACCGATGAGCAGCGGCGCATAATCGTATGCCAGAAGGGCGCGTGGAATGCCCACGGTGGGGCCGGAGCCAGTGCCTTCCTGGTAATCGCGGAAGAGCAATTTCTCACGCTCATCGAAAAAAGTTTTCTCACGGGCGTGGCTGATGGTGCTGTCATAGCGGTCGCAGCGGCTGCCGTAGAACGTGGCTTTCTCGCCGGGCAGCTGCATGCGGGTGATGGTGCAGTTGTTATCGCATCCCTGGCAGATGAAAGTGGAGAGTTTGCACTCCCCATTCACCACCTGCTGAAATCCCTTGAACTTGGACTCCTGGCTGTTCACCGTTTCCCTGGCAAGCAGGGCGGCGCCGATGGCGCCACTCACCTCGCGGTGCTCGGACACGGTCAGCGTTCTGCTCTCAAGCTGCTGGTGAAAGGCAGCCACCACCGCCTCGTTGTAAAAGACGGCACCGGTCAGGATGACCTTATTGCCAAGTTTACGGTGGCCCACCACCTTGGAGAGGTAGTTCTTGGCGATGGAGTTGGCCAGGCTGGCGGTGATGACCTCAAAGGACACACCTTCCTGCTGGGCGGAGGCAACCGCCTGTCCCATGAAGGCGGCGCATCTTGTGCCCAGGTCAATGGTATATGGGGCGTTAAAAGACAGGTTGGCAAACTCTCCGTTGTGCACGGAGATATCGAGCATCTCCGCCAGCTCGTCAATGAAGCTTCCGGTACCGGCGGCGCAGGCCTTGTTCATCTGGTAGTCAACAACCACGCCGTTCCGCTTGATGACCAGCTTGGAGTCCTGGCCGCCAATCTCAATAATGTCAGCCTCCGGGTCTATCTCGGCGGCGGCTCTGGTCTGCGCCGTGATTTCATTCTTGATGAGGTCGGCGCCGATGAAGCCGCCGACCAGGTACCTGCCGGAGCCGGTAACGCCCACACCGTCAATCCTGACGTTGGCCGCGCCATCAAGCAGTAAATTGCGGAAGACCTGCTTCACAGCATCAATCGGTCGGCCGGCGGTCATCAGGTAGTTTTTGGCGAGCAGCCTGGTACCTGACTCATCAAGAATCACCGCCTTGGTGCTCGTCGAGCCGACATCTACACCAAGGTAGCCGGAGCAGGGTTCGGTTATCTTCAGGGCTAATCCGTTACCGGGAACGGCAACCTTTCCCAGTTTAGGCATCTCGAAATAGTCCTGGCGCGCGTCAGCTTCCGGGAGTAGGCATACCCTGGAACTTTTTGACTTGGCCAGTAAAGCGGTTCCCAGCGCTTCAACATGCCGGTAATTCTCTGGCACGATGACCCGTATCTCATGGCCGTTTCTGGCCGAGAGCGCCTCATTGAGTGCCCGGACAATGGCGCCGTTGGCCGCGACCCCGCCAACGAAATAAACCGGTTCCTCAAAGGTTCCCTTTTTGAGTGAAACAACCATCCGGGTGATGCTCTCGCACAGGGCATAGAGCATGGCTTCGATAGAGACCCCTTTCTGCTGCAGGTGAATGAGGTCGCTTTTGGCAAAAACGCTGCACCGGGCGGCGATTCGCGGTGGATTGCCCTCGCACTTGAGGGCGAGGCGAGAGAAATCCTCAAGGCTTATGCCGAGGCGGTACGCCTGCTGCTCGAGGAATCGTCCCGTCCCAGCCGCACAGAGCGGGTTGGATACTACCTTCCAGGGTTTTTTCAGCCCGTCTTCCAGGACAATGACCAGGGAAGTCTGGCCGCCAATCTGTATTATGGTCTTCACTGCGGGGTATAAATTGAGCAGGCCGGAAGCGATTGTCAGTGAGCTGCTGTATTCCGCCCAGTTGAATTCTGCGGGAATGGCGTCGGAGCCGGAAATGCCAGCGCTGGCGATGTCTTCCAGTGGCACCACCTCACCGAGTCTTGAAAGCAGCGCGTTGATGGCGGCTTTGGGGTTGGTGGTTATTTTTTCGGCATCAAGTCGGACGATTCCGTTACTGCTGTCAATCAGGCAGAGTTTGACGTTAACCGAGCCGACATCTATTCCCAGTGAATATTTCATTTCGCAATAGAAAATTCTAGCAAAATTATACTGCCTTGTGAAGACGGCTGCCTAATATCCCAGCCAGCCCTTTCCCTTCAGGAGGCCTCGAACATAAGCGGCCTGGCCGGCGTGCTGGAGGTTATCGGCGAGGACGCTGATAAGCCGTACCCCCACTGTGGGCAGCGGCTGGTACCACGGTTCGTCAAGTTCCCGGTCAAGGTCACCGGCCGAGAGCGAACGGATATAACGCTTGGTTCGTTCCAGCACGGCACGGTGGTAATCCAGGAAGGTCCTGGCATCAGGCGACCTGAAGGCTGCCACCTGTTCCGGGCTGTGCCCAAAACCGATGTCTCCGGTGTCAGGAGGGCAGTTGAACTTGGCGTGCCATCCTTCGCTTACCCAGAGCTGCTCCTCTCCCATCAGGCCGGCAACATGGTCATCCTGCACCTGCGTCAGGTGCCAGGCAAGCCAGCCCATGCTGTTACAATCGGGCTTTGGCTGCTGGTTCATGTCCTCAGGCGTCATTCCCCGCAATGCTCCCTCAAGCACTTCCAGAATCCGGCCGTAGCCGTCAATGAGTAATGCCTGCCACTCCATAGTAGTTTATCTCCAGATATATATTTTTTGATGCGAATTACCTGCCCAGTCCACAGGAATCAATCCTTCACCGGAATGTAGAGTTCACCTTTAAGTGGATAAATCACCTCAAGGAAAACGGTAATCGACTTCTGGCTTTCATCTTCCCCGGCAGTGTTGCGGAAGAGCAAATTATAGGTATCGCTCTGGGCTTGACCTGCAGTGAAAGAGAAACGGGTCGCTTCGGCTGAGCGATATAACTGCGTCTTGCCGGTGATGCGGAAATCGATGGTATCGCCCTTTTCCAGATAGAAGAAGCCGTCCACTTTGTCGCCATCAGCAAGCTTGAGCAGTATGGCCACCTCTTGTCCAGTCTCCACCTTGAAACTTATCTGTTTCATCTGCCATGCGGAGCCAAGCTCTACCGACTTCTCTATCTCGAGATTGGTCTGGGATGAAGACGTGGCTGACCCTTGAGTTAATTCGGATATTTCGGCACAGCCAGCCAGGGGAAGGAGAAAGGTGAGAAAAATTATGGCGGTGATAATCTTTTGCCGCATCGTTGTAACCTCGCTCTTATAAGTCCTATCGTTTTATTATACATCGAATGGACGGCAAGAGAATAGCCTGTAAATGATTTTACTTGACGGGTTGGCATGGATAAAATTAGACTTATGGTATCGCGATGTCATTTGAATTGCTGGCCATAAGGAGGCTTTAGATGAAACCACAGGTGCCGGTCATTTCAGTAAAAGGAAAGCCCTTTGAACGGGGCAAACAGTACGGTTCTCAGGCGCAAGCCCTGATACGGAAAAATCTGGAGCTATATTTTGACCTGTGGGGCTCGTTGTGGGGGGCCAAGCGCCCTGAGGTGCTGAAGCACTGTTCCAGTCTGGTTCCGGTTATCGGTGAATACGATGCCGAGATACTGGAAGAGCTGCGGGGAATTGCCAAGGGGTCGGGACTGTCCATTGAGGAAATAGTGGCGCTGAACGCCCGGTATGAGATGGTGTTCGCGCAGAGTGCGGTGGCTGAGGCTGGTGGCGGCTGCACCTCGATAGCGGCCATGCCCGCAGTGACCAGGAACGGCCACACCTTTCTGGGACAGAACTGGGATTACAAGGAAAGGTTCCAGGGGCTGAGCGTCATCCTTGAGGTGGAGCCGGAAGGCGGGCCCAATATTGTCATGCACACTGAAGCTGGCACCATGGCCCACAAGGGTATGAACTCGGCGGGGTTAGGGATATGTCTCAATGCGCTGGTGTCTAGCCGTGATAAATTTGAGGCAACCACGCCTTTCCTGATTGTGGGGCGCGCCATCCTTGCTGCCGATAGTTTCAGCCGGGCGGTGAAGGCTGTGCTGAACGCTAAAGTGACGGTATCTTTCAATTTTCTCATCGCTCACCGCGATGGCGAAGCGATAGACCTGGAGGTATCACCGATAGACGTCGGCTTTCTGCATCCCGATGACGGCATTCTCACCCACAGCAATCACTTTATCGCGTTAAACAACCGCCCCGATATGATAGATGTCTTCAAGGCCACCGCTCCGGATACCCTGTTTCGCGCCGAGCGAGCACGACGCCTTATCGAGTTGGAGCGGGGTAAGATAGATGCCGGCAGCTTCCAGCGTGTGTTCCGCGACCATTTCAGCTATCCCAATTCCATCTGCCGGCATGTTGACACCAGAGAGGAGGAGCCCCGGCATCTGGCCACCCTTTCTTCGGCCATCATGGACCTGACGGCGCGCGCCTTTTACTTAACCGAAGGTACGCCATGCCAGAATGCCTACTACAAGGTCGCGCCAAAATGCCTGTGGCAGGACTGAGGCGTATCGGGTCAGGCGGACGTAGCGCTAAGCTTTTTCGACGAGCTGGCCGGCCTTGGCCTTGGCGATGAGCTCGTCTTCACGCTTTACGTCTTCCAGTGTCCTGGCTTTGACCTCGGGTGGCGGAGCTTCCAGCCCGTATTTCCACTTCAGGAAACGCAGCCCGGTGATGGGATAGATGGCTGCGATAAGCACGTCCCCGATGTCGGTGCTGATATCTTTGACCAGTTCCCGTGCTGCGTCCAGCTCTGGCTCGAGCATGTCCGCTGGCCGGCCGGTGATTGGCTCCTGGCCTTTCTTGTAGAACTTGAGGACCGTTTTCTGTACCTCGGGGTCTATCTTCGCCGGGGGTTTGCCGTAGAGACCGAAGCAGTAATCCATCACCTGTGTTGAGACCAGCTTGTATCGGCCGGCAAGCACGTTCTGTACCGCCTGCACGCCGACTATCTGGCTGGTAGGGGTGACCAGCGGCGGGTAGCCAAGTTCTTTTCTTACCTTGGGCACTTCCCGGTAAACGTCACCAAGCCGGTCTATGGCATTCGACTGCCTGAGCTGGGACACCAGGTTGGAAATCATGCCGCCGGGAGTCTGGTGCACGAGGACGTTGGTGTCAACTACGGAAACACGTGTGGTGTCCAGGAAGTCGCGATACTTCGGCGCGATAGATTCAAGATAATCGCCAATCTTGAGCATCTGCGCCAGGTCCAGACCGGGGTCGCGTGGCGTTCCCCGCAGGGCAGCGATGATTGGTTCCACCGCCGGGTGTGAGGTGCGCAGGGCGAAAGGTGCCACGCAGGTGTCAATCATGTCCACGCCAGCTTCCGCTGCCTTGTACATGGACATTGAAGCCATGCCGCTGGTATAGTGCGTGTGCAGGTGAATGGGCACCTTGACCGTTTTCTTCAGGGCGGAAACGAGCGTGTAAGCGTCATCAGGGGCGATAAGCCCGGCCATGTCCTTGATACATATGCTGTCGGTACCCATGTTCTCCAGGATGCGGGCTTTTTCCAGGTAATAATCAAGGGTAAACACCGGGCCGCCCATTTTGGGCTCGGTGAGGGAATAACAGATGGAAAGCTGGGCATGTTTGCCGCATTTCTTCACCGCTTTGCAGGAGGTCTCCAGGTTGCGCTCATCGTTGAGGGCGTCGAAGATGCGGAAGATGTCAATGCCACAGTCCGCGGCGTGCTTGACGAAGGCCTCCACCACGTCATCGGCGTAGTTACGATAACCAACCAGGTTCTGGCCGCGGAGAAGCATTTGCAGGGGGGTATCAGGCATTAACTTCTTCAGGGCACGTGGTCTCTCCCAGGGGTCTTCATTCAAGAAGCGGCAGGCCACATCAAAAGTGGCGCCACCCCAGACCTCCATGGAGTAAAATCCGGCTTTGTTCATCTCTTCCGCAATTGGCAGCATATCCTCGGTCCGCATGCGGGTGGCATAGTTGGACTGATGCCCATCGCGCAAAGTCAAATCGGTGATTTTCAGAGGGTTCTTGTCCTGGGTACCATTCATTATGTTCGGTCCTCCTTAAGCAAGCCGTACCATTCTTAATTTCTCACCTATTTTACAACGTTAGTCTATGGTTGGCAAAAAGTACGGTCGGGTATACGTGTGAATGTCATTTTACAAACGCGACGGCTATAACGTAGAATGCCTGATGGACGTGATGTGGGGCCTGTTCCACTGAGGAGGCTTTTCTGATACCTGCTGACCAGCACAGACCGGACTCTACGACCACCAGGCGACCATTGTTTTACGGCTGGGTTATCGTAGGTGCCTGTTTTGTTATCATGGCGATGCACACTGGACTGATGTACAGCTTCGGTGTCTTTTTCAAGCATCTGATTGCCGACTTTGGCTGGAGTCGCGGCGCCACCTCAGGGGTTCATTCGCTGTTTATGGTTGTCCATGGCGCCCTTGCCATCGCTACGGGGTGGCTGGCGGACAGGTTCGGCCCCGCGCGGGTAATGGCTGCCTGTGCTTTCATCGGTGGACTGGGGCTGGTGCTGACCAGCCAGGTCAATTTTTTGTGGCAGCTTTACCTGACCTATGGCATTATCTTTGGCGTGGGAGAAAGCGCTGGTTTTACCGTCACTACATCAACTACCGCCCGCTGGTTTATCAAGCGCCGTGGACTGGCTCTGGGCATTGTCGCCAGTGGTGCCGGTATCGGCACGATGATTATGGCGCCGGCGGCTGAGCGCCTCATTGCCGCCTTCGGCTGGTCAACAGCATATCTGGTTCTGGCCGTAGCGGCCTGGGCGGTTATGATTCCGGGCGCGCTTTTACTGCGGCGTGACCCTGCCGAGAAAGGGCTTCGACCTTATGGTTCGGATGAGCCTGTAATAGGAGTGGCTAGCGTAGGACGGAGAGAAGGGAAAGCTGCCGAAACAGGAATCGCTCTGAGGGCGGCGGCACTGTATAAACCGCTGTGGATGCTCTTTGCCATCTTTTTTACGTTCAACGTGTGTCTCCAGATGGTAATGGTTCACCTGGTGAATTACGCTACTGATATTGGCATTGCCTCGCTGTTTGCGGCCACTTTCATCAGCATTATTGGCATTGGCAGTTTTATCGGCCGGCTGCTCATGGGTACCGCCTCCGACCGCATTGGTGCCAATAACGCCTTGCTGATCTGCTGCATTATAATGATGGTTACTCTTATCTTTCTCATCTTTGCCCGGGAGATGTGGATGTTTTACCTGTTCGCCATTATCTTTGGCTTTGCCTATGGTGGGGAAGTGCCGCAGATGCCGGTCCTGGTCGGGCGTTTTTTCGGGATGCGTGCGGTAGCTGCCCTGGTCGGGGTGACCGTTTTCGGTGCCACCATTGGAGGCGCCCTGGGTGCCTGGATGGGTGGTCAGATCTTTGACGTGACCCAGAGTTACCAGCTTGCCTTCACCATCGCCGCAGTTACCAGTTTTGTTTCGATAGTGCTGACGCTGATGCTGAAAAAGCTCAAAGCAGTTACCCTGAAGTGACCATTACAGCTAACATATAGATATTTTCTTGTCATTCTGGCCAGAAAAGATTATAATTCTGTTCTGGTTGCGGTCATCGGAGAGTTAGCTGCGACTTATGTTGAGTAACGAGTCGCCTTGAAAGGATACGGTTATAAATAGACGCGGAGTTCTGATATTTCTGACAGGACTGTTACCTCTCTTTGTCTTTGCTCACTTCGGTCATCACCTGGTGATGGCATTGCTGTCGCCGCTTCTGCCCTTCATTCGCAACGACCTTTCCCTTTCGTACACTCAGGTGGGTGGACTACTCTTTGCTTATAATCTTTCCTATGGACTCAGCCAGCTTCCGGCTGGCTGGGCGGCTGACCGCTTCGGCCCTCGCATCATGCTCACTGCCGGTGTGGCCGGGGTAGCGTTTGCCGGGCTTTTAATCGGGCTTTCCACGAACTATATTGTCCTGGCGCTTTTCCTTGTTATCCTGGGGCTGATGGGTGGCGGTTACCACCCCGCGGCATCGCCGCTGGTCTCAGCATCGGTTGAGGCTAAAAACCGGGGGAAAGCGCTGGGCATTCACCAGATAGGGGGCACTGGAAGCTTTTTCCTGGCTCCTCTCATTGCCGCGGGCATCGCCAGTGCGCTGGGCTGGCGTGGCGCCTTTCTGGCCATATCAATTCCGGCCATAGCCTTCGGTATAACGTTCTACATACTCCTGGGTCGGAGGGGGTATGCTAACGTCGTGCCGAAGAAGGCGACAGACGCGTCCACGACAAAGCCGTCTGAGCCGGTTGACCTGCGCCGACTGTCAGCGTTTATAGCTATGGGTATCGCGAGTATGGTGCTGATATATTCTTCTCTCCAGTTCGTTCCGCTCTACGCAGTTGACGTACTCGGCGCCAGCGAAGAGGCAGGTGCTGCCCTGCTGTCCATCGCTTTCTTTGGTGGTCTCTGGGGTGGTCCCCTGGGTGGCTTCCTGTCGGACCGTTTCGGGCGGATACCGGTCATTATCGCCGTCGGCCTAGTTGCCGGACCGTCCATTTATCTTTTGAATCATGTATCCCTGGGATTCAACCTCTATGCGGTGCTGCTCCTCATGGGCACCGCGATGCACGTCGGCATGCCGGTGGTGGAATCTTATATCATCAGCCATGTTTCACTGCGGAGACGTTCCACAGTGCTCGGCATCTACTATATGGGCAGCCGGGGAGGACCGGCCATTACCCTCTTGCTGGGCTACCTCATTGACACGTACCAGTTCTATATCACCTTATCCGGGGTAGCGCTTACCATGTTTGCCGCGGCTCTTGTCAGCACGGCGTTGCTCTGGGGAAAACGCGGGTGATTCCCTAGCCGGGCTCCTTCATCTGACCCCATCGAGCGATGTACTTCTCTTTGGCATCAGGGTTTACTACGGCTTTTGGCCATTCGCCGCGCATCACCCGCGCCACCTCTTCGACGGGACGGTGCCAGCGTTCTGCCTCGGAAGCCGGGGAGAAGAAGGCGGAGTGGGCGGTGCTGATGAAATTATCCAGAGCGAACAGGGGGTTTTGGGGATCAGGGGGTTCGGGGTCCATGACATCCAGCGCCGCCATGGCCAGTTTGCCTTCTTTGAGGGCCTGAAGAAGGGCCGCTTCATCAATGAAGCCGCCGCGGGCGGTGTTAATCAGGCAGGCGGTTGGCTTCATCTCATTAAACGCGTCATGACTGAAGATACGTCTGGTCTCTGCGGTTAACGCCGCGTGTATGGAAATAAAGTCGGACTCGTTCAGCAGGCGCTTCCAGTCCACCATTGCCACGCCCATCTGCCGGGCTGCTTCCGGGGCTACATACGGGTCATGGGCGATGATGCGCAGCCCGAACCCTCTGGCTTTGAGCACCAGCGCCCGTGCTACCCTGCCGAAGCCGAAAAGACCGAGTGTCTGCCCTTCAAGTCGGGTCATGGTCGGCCATATGCGCTGTTGAATTTCGATGCCGCTGGCGGAAAGCCCCCACTGGCCCTTCCTGGCGGAACTATTCAGTGGCACAACTTTGCGGGTACAGGCCAGAATCAGTGCCATGGCATGGTCGGATACCTCTCCCACGCAGTAGTCGGGTACGTTGGTCACCAGAATGCCGCGCTCGGCGGCGGCGGCGGTATCAATGCTGTCGTAGCCGATTTGCGTATTGCTGATAAGCCGGCATTGCTTCAGTTGCTCGATGATTTTACGGGGTACGGGGCGGATGCTGCCCACGGTTATTATGGCATCGGCATCACTGGCCAGTGCTATGAACTCATCGTCGCTCTCGCAGCGCTGGCCGATGAACTCGGCACCCAGCTCGCGGAACTCCTGTGGATACTTCTCCGACTCTCCAGCAGGTGCCAGCGGTAAAACCACTTTAAAGCCAGTATTGCTGCGGTTCAAGAGGCCGTCTCCCTGCGTTCTGTGCCGTGGCTAGCTTTCCTTCTCAATGGTCACCTCGGTGCCCGACTCAACCTGTTTGAAGACGGCAGCATCACCGACGACCTGACCGAAGACAGTAACCGGACTCGCCGGGCGGGGCTTATCACCTTCGCTCATTGGCGTGGGGCCAAAAAAGATACAGAAGGCCTGCCCTGGCGGCCAGTAGCCCAGGTCACCGACTTCCACCAGTTCCTGCCCGTTCTCCTGGGCAACGCTCACCGGGATGCTGAAGTATATCTCGTCCCCCCAGGTATTGGCGCGCCCCTTGATGGGCAGAGCATCCCATATCGCCTGGGCGACCTTGGTATCGTTTAATTCGGCCAGTGCTTCCACCGACCCGGCTTTAATGCGAATTCGTTTGTCCATAACGCGGACCTCCCCTGTAAATGATATAAGTTTAAGTGAAAAATCAGTTATTCAGTGTAGCACAACTGGACTGGTGTCGCAATTATGATTCTCCCTGTCTTGACAAAGCGGCGCTTCATCAATAGGATTTGGGTAGCAGAAACAAACCACTGGGTCATTAAAATGAAAGCGTATCTCGCCCTGCTGGTGGGGATAGTATCAGTTTCCTTTGCGGCGATATTTATTCGCCTGGCGGAAGCGCCGCCGCTGGTCATTGCCGCCTATCGTCTGACCATAGCCTCACTCGTTCTCATCCCGCTGGCTTACAAAAAGACGATACCGGGTATGAAGCGGCTATCCGGGCGCGATGGTCTGCTGCTACTGCTCTCCAGCTTTTTTCTGGCACTGCACTTTGGCCTCTGGATAACATCGCTCAGCTACACCTCCATTGCCAGCTCGGTCATCCTGGTGACCTGCCATCCGGCCTTTGTGGCGGTCATCTCCTACTTTCTCTGGCACGAGGTGCTGAACAGGTTGACCATCGGCGGTATGGTGGTTGCTTTTGCGGGCATAGTGCTTATCAATTACAGTGGCTTTGCTCTCGGTTCACGGGCTATTCTGGGAGATGTGCTGGCCCTGGTCGCCAGCTTCGCCATGGGTGGTTACCTCATCATTGGCGGTCAGCTGAAAGCCAGAATCGAAATACTGCCTTACCTGACCATAATCTATACCGGAGCGGCAGTTATATTGTTGCTGGCGACCGCTGGCTTTGGCTATTCCTTTACCGGTTATTCAGGTACAACCTATCTGATGATGGTTCTGCTGGCATTAGTGCCTCAGCTTATCGGGCACTCCAGTTTCAACCTGGCGGTGCGGCTGATACCGGTAACTTTTGTCTCGGTGGCTATTCTCGGCGAGCCGGTCGGAGCGACTTTACTTGGCTATTTCATCCTGCATGAGGTGCCAACGGCGAAAGAGCTCATGGGTGGTATCTTCATTCTGGCCGGAATATTCATTGTGCTCAGGCAGACGCCGCGGTATCTGGGAGCCAAGTGAAGTAAATTTGACAGGGTGATGGTAATCTTCTATGGTGATTACAGGTGGAATGAGGCACTGGAGGAGTTTTTACGCAACTGAAAGGTATGTCAGAAAAGCAGATGTCTGAGCCAGATTCAAGAGCACAGGGTATCCCGTTGAAAACCGGCATCATTTACGGCCCGGTGAGGTCGCGGAGGCTGGGACGGTCACTCGGGTTAAATCTTTCCCCGGTGCGTTATAAACTGTGTTCGTTCAATTGCGTGTACTGCCAGTACGGCTGGACCGATGTCAGCACGCTTGATACCGTGCCATATGAGAAAGATTTCCCGACCGTGGAAGATTTCGGCAGGGCACTGGAGCGCGTCCTTGAGGAACATAATAACGAGGGAATAGACAACATTACTTTCTCGGGCAATGGCGAGTCAACATTGCACCCCCGCTTCGCTGAGTTGGTAGACATCGCCGGTAGATTGAAGAAAAAATACTGCCCCGCCGCCCGTCTCGGTGTGCTGACCAACTCCTCAACCGTGACGATGGGCAAGGTGCGCTCCGCGCTCGACGGACTGGACTTTAAAATAATGAAGCTCGATGCGGGTGATATCGAGACATTCCAGGAGATAAACCGCCCCTGTCCGCAGGTCGAGTATCAGGAGATATTGGGAAGTCTGAAATCTATGGAGAACGTTACCCTGCAGACGATGTTCGTCGACGGGGCATTTCAGAATATTGATGACAGGAAAATAGCTTCATGGATTGAGCATGTTGGTGAAATAAAACCGGTGCAGGCCCAAATTTACTCCCTCCACCGCCCTTCCGCGGCCTCCTCGTTGCGGGAGGTTCCGGCCGAAAAACTGGAGGAAATTGCCGCCAGGACCAGAAGCGCGACCGGGGTCAGCGTGGAGGTAATTGTGGCCGCCGCGCCGTATCGTCCCCAATTCAGTGAGCCGGGGCAGAGGTAACGGGTTATTGTTAAACCGTTTGCTTAGCGTGTAAGGGCGATAGCTGTTACCTTGATATCAGTTTAGCGAATTGCTACAATAGGTCTGGCTATCAAACGGAATTGCGTTCAGTTAAAAGGAGGTCGGAATTATGGCGGAGAAAGCTACTGAAAAAGCCCATGAGCTTGGTAAGTACTACGAAAAGACCTACCGTGGCTGTAGCCAGTGTGCTGTTGCCGCGCTCCAGGATGTTTTTGACATCAGAAACGATGATATTTTCAAGTCGGCCACCGCGCTCGCCGGTGGTTCAGCAATGTCCAGCGAAGGCAGCTGCGGCGCCTACGTCGGCGCCCTCATGGTGCTGGGTCATATAGTAGGCCGGGAGCGGGATAATTTCGCCGACCCCGAAGGCGTACGCTTCACGACTCACAAGCTGGCGGGGAAGCTGCGCCAGAAATTCATCGATGAATACGGTTCCATCATCTGCCACAATATCCAGACCAAGGTGCTGGGCCGTCCTTATTACCTGGCTGACCCGCAGGAATACGAGAAGTTCCACAATGCCGGCGCCCATGACATCCACTGCCCGGAAGTGGTGGGCAAGGCATCCCGGTGGATGGCGGAAATCATACAGGATGCCAAACTGGCTTCACCGGGCAAATAGACAGGTTTCTTAATCCTTTAAACCAGCAATGTAAACTGGGTTTTTATCCCGGCAGGTCTTCCCGTTTCCAGGCGGCTTTCAACTGGGCAAACGTTTTGGTGGCCAGCACATCATCGGCGCGGGCTTGCTCTTTCGCGGTAAAGGCGTCAATGTTCTTGCAGACGTCAGCCAGTTTATCTGCCGGGAATTTGACGGCGCCATTTTCATCCATATGAACGATTTCACCGGGGACAACATCCATCGCGGCGACTGATACCGGTACGTTAATGGCACTTATCGCCATTTCCCCATGTCCTGGCGTTACTCCGGTGGTGAGATATTGCATTCCCAGGTGGCGTATCTCATCGACGTCTCTCGTCGGGCCGTCGGTGACTACCCCGACCACCCCGCAGACTTTGAGGGCGGAGCTCAATTGACCTCCGGCCAGCCCCACTTTGGGTAGTATCTCAGGCGGGAAGTCCTGCTTGATAACGAGGATTGCCGGTTTTTTCGCTTTGGCTATCGTTTCATACAGGTCGATAAGTGACCAGCGCTGATAGTTCGGGTTGGGCAGGGCAAAGACGACAGTCACGGCATAGCCAATCCGGGCTGGCAGCTCGGGAAAGAGGCAGCGGACTGACTGGTCAGTGTACCATTTCTGGCGCCAGGGCTCGTAAAGCCCCAGGCAGAGCGGGTTTTTTGGATATGTGGCCACGATGTTGGTGATTGACGGAGTATTGAAGCCGCGTAATTTCTCCAGCATCTCCTTTTCTGATAATTCCGGCATGTTCACTCCTTTTCTTTATTTCAGCAATAGCCGCTACCTATTCTAGCCCAATCGGTTCTCGATTTCCACGGGTATTGAAATACCGGTCTGTGGAAACTGGCCGATGCTGATGTTATTATAATTAGTGGCGCTGTTTGGCGTGATAAGAAAAAAGAGAGGTGAGCGCATGAAATACATGTTTCCGTCCCGGCGTACCGCGGTGACGAGCACGGGTGGTATGGTGGCCTCAAGTCAATATCTGGCAACGCAGGCCGGGGTGAGCATACTCCAGCAGGGCGGCAATGCCATTGATGCCGCCATCGCCACCGCCGTTGCCCTTAACGTGGTTGAGCCGATGATGACCGGCCTGGGTGGCGACCTCTTTGCGCTGGTATATCTCCACAAAGGCGGGGAACTGAAAGCTCTGAACGCCAGCGGGCGAGCCCCGTATGCCGCCAGTCTGGAGAAAATGAGAAGCCTGGGCTTTTCAAAAATGCCGGAAACGGGTATTCATACCGTTACCATCCCGGGGACACTGGATGGCTGGTGCACCTTGCTTGATACGTGTGGCACGATGAAGATGAATCAGGTGCTGTCTCCGGCGATTGCCCTTGCCGAAAAGGGGTACCCGGTTACCGAGATAACCGCCCTCCGCTGGCAGGAAAGCCAGCCAAAGCTGGAAAAGGACGCGGCTGCTGCCCGCACTTACCTGCCCGGTGGACGGGCCCCTGAAGCCGGCGAAGTATTCGTGCAGCCAGACCTGGCGAACACATTGAAAAAGATAGCGCGGGACGGAAGAGAAGTCTTCTATAGGGGCGAAATCGCTGAGTCAATCGTGGCCTGCTCTCAGAAGCACGGCGGACTGATTACCATGAAAGACCTGAACGACCATTCGTCCGACTGGGTAACGCCCATCAGTACGAATTACCGCGGATATGAAGTGTTCGAATGCCCGCCGAACGGTCAGGGTCTGGTCACGCTGCTCGCTCTGAATATACTGGAAGGCTATGATTTGAAGTCAATGGGGCACAACTCGCCGCAGTATCTGCACCTGCTGCTCGAAGCGCTGAAGCTGGCCTTTGCCGATGCCGACAGATACGTCGCCGACCCCGATTTTGTAAATATCCCTTTAAATCAGTTGCTCGACAAAAGTTATGCGGAAAGCAGGCGAGGTTTGATTAACGGCAAGAGAGCGGGGCAGCAGGTAGCCGCTGGAGTTCCGGGGAGCAAGGGAGATACGGTTTACCTGGCGGCGACGGATAGGGATGGCAACAGCATCTCTCTGATAAACAGCCTGTATAACGCCTTCGGCTCCGGCATCGTCGCTGAGGGAACGGGCATCTGCCTGCAGAATCGCGGTGCCCTGTTCTCTCTTGAAAGCGACCATCCCAACTGCATCGCTCCGCGCAAGCGGCCGTACCATACCATTATCCCGGCCATGGTGTTACGGGATGGCAGGCTGTTCCTGACCTTTGGCGTGATGGGTGGCTTCATGCAGCCGCAGGGTCAGGTACAGGTATTGCTAAATATCATCGATTTTGGCATGGATGTGCAGACCGCGCTGGACGCACCGAGATGCCGGTATATTCCGGTAAGCAACGAGTGTGTCTTTGAATCGGGAATTGCTGACAGCACACTTCGGGCACTGGCGGGAAAAGGACACCGTATTGTTCACCTGGAAGACCCCTATGGTCAGCAGTTCGGCGGCGGTCAGGTAATAATGGTGCACCCCGGAAACGGGGCGCTCATTGCTGGCTCTGACCCGCGTAAGGACGGCTGTGCCATGGGAACATGGTAACTGTGTCCCGATACGGCGTCTCAAGCACATGGAGAATTGGCGAGCAGAGATGAATTTATTTAGCATATTTGGAATAATGGACTGGAGCTATTGACAACGGATAAATAAAGACTATAATTAATGACACCTGTTGTGAAATCACCTTAAAAACTGGTTGAGGTTTGTGGTGCGAATGTATGGTGCCGGTGCCGCGCAATAGAGGTGGGGTGGCTGGCGCTTTTTTAATTTGATAATAAAGGAGGAAAATGAAATGCCTGAAGAAAAAATCCCTGCTATCATGCGTGAGTTCGTCAAGACTATGGAAGATGGTGATGTGGAGAAGTCGCTCGCCTGCTTCGCTGAAGACGCTGTCTGGGTAAACCCCGATGGTATCTTTAGAGGCAAAGGTGAGATACGACGTTACACGGCACGGATGTATGACCAGATTAAGGATATCAAAGTCAAAGAAACCGGTAACGGCATTATTGCCCAGGGTAACAAGGCCTTTTTTGAGCATGAAATAACCGGTACCATGGAGGGGAAGAAGGCAACCATGCTGGCTATATGTGCCTATGAGTTTGAAGGTGACAAAATCAAAGAGACCAGGACAACCTACGATAGGCTTTCCATGGCACAGCAGGCAGTTAAAGGCGGTCTGCCCAAGATGATGGTCAATATGATTGTCAAGCAGGCGGAAAAAGGGCTGCGTTAATCAATTTCAGGCCAGACCGTAATACTGGGGCCTGGTGCGCACCTCATTGATAAAGTCGGCCACCATGTCTTCCAGATTGCTGAATCGCGGCTGCCAGCCCCATTCCTCACGCGCACAGCGGTCGTCAATTGACTTCATGCTCTGGTTCTGGTAAAACGCCATGACCACGGGGTCCGGCTTGTAGGTGACCTTGAGGTCGGGGATGAATTTCCTGATGGTGAGCTCCAGTTCTTTGGCCGTGGGCGCCGGCGAGAATTCGCTGATGTTATAGCAGACCGTTTTGATGTTCTCCCTTGATGCCTCATAAAGCTGCAACGTGGCGTGGATGGCGTCTTTGAAGTAGGTGACGGGGCCGGAAGTGTCCTCGGTGACAAAGCATTCGTACGGTCTGCCCAAGGCCGCGTTTTCAATCATCCAGGCATTGTACTGGGCGATTCCCGGCGTCTTTACTCCCGGGCCAACGACCCCCCCATAGCGGAGGCTGCGGAAGTCAAGGTCAAACTTGCGGCGGTAAAACCTTCCCAGAAGCTCCCCGTACACCTTGCTTGCGCCGTACATGGTAATCGGCCGCTGCAGGGTGACATCGGTGACGACCTCACCCGTGTCCAGGCCGTAGGAGGCGACGCTGCTGGGGAAGATAAGCCGGTTAACCCCGAATAGTCGGGCTGCCTCCAGCACGTACATGGTGCCGGCAACGTTGGTCTGGAAGGAGCCCCAGGGATTTCCCTCTGAGGGAACGCTCAGCATGGCGCCGAGGTGAAAGACGTCTTTAACCTTATTGTCTTTTACCACATTCATCACCTCGGGCCAGACTTTGAGGTCTCCGTGAATAATTCTGACGTTGTCCTTTATATCAGCCACGCGTTCCGGCCGGGTAACAATGTCAAACAGGATGACATCCTCCCCCTTGGCGACAAGCTCATGCGCCAGGCCTACGCCGATGAAGCCCATACCGCCGGTTATCAGTATTGACATACCTTTATCTGCCTCCCTCTTAGTTCAGGTCATTGCCTATTCCGGTAATTTGTCCTTACCGGCTATCTCCCGCAGCAGGTTAATGTAGTAACGGAAGCCTTCCAGTGGAACATCCGGTGGAATCACGTGGTCGAGGCAGGGAAAGTAGCCGCCGGTCTCCACAAGGTAAGGCACTTTGGACATGACCTCTTCCCGGATGGCATCCTTTCCCTTGGTAAATACCCGCTTATCGATGTTGCCGCCGAGGATGATGTCCTTGCCGTACTTCTTTCTCCAGACAATGCCGTCCATCCTGGATGCCACCTCGAGCGGCCACGGGAAATTGACGCCGACCTCCATCCAGAGTGGAATCAGCTCGTCGATATTGCCATCACTATCTACGTGGAGGATGTCCACCCCCTGACTGCGGAGAAAGTCGGTTACCTGGCGGTAGCGTGGCAACTCGAACTTGCGGAACATGTCCGGCGAAATCAGTGAGCCGCTCTTGTAGGCCATGTCCTCCCAGAAACGGGTGCAGTCTATTCTCAAGTCCTTGACCACCCGTTTGGCCACTTCCATGTCCAGGTAGAGCACCTGGTCCATCATATCCTCAACCAGCCTGGGGTCGTCATAGAACATGTAGAGCAGCTGTTCCAGCCCGGTCCACTCGCGCAGCACCCCGAAGAAACCCTCCAGCAGGAGCATGGTGGGAACATCTTCGCCATTTCTCGTCCGTACATACGCATCCCAGGGGGAGGGCCAGCGCTCCGGCGTGTGGGGGTCAAGGCGCTTTTTGTATTCGTTCCAGGTAGCCCTGTCCTTGACGGGACGGTCCACGTACTTTGGCATACGCCAGGGGTGTTCCTTGGAGACCTCCACCACCGAGCCGCCGAAGGTTGTTTCCACCCGGTGGCGCTCGTCTTCTCTCAACACTTTAATTTCAAAGACGGGCATGACGGGTGGGGTCACGTGGTAAAAGCCGAAGCTTTGCGCAGAGGCAATTTTTTTCAAATCGGAGCGGTTGTGCTCGGAGATAATCTCCTGGAGGCCGTGAAGGTGCTCAAACTGGAAGTACTCATTCAATCCTTCCTGAGTTCTGATTGCTTCAGGAGCACCCTGCTTGATCCACTCCTCGAGCGTGTCTGCCCAGCAGCGGTGGAACCAGTCCATGACCATGAAATCGCCCAATCTCTCCCCGCGGCAGATGGCCTTGAAGCGCTCCCTATTCGGCATGGGCAAGTTGGAATCTTGCATATCACTACCTCCAGGCGGCCTTTATTGAATGGATGGCCTTACATTAATGGGCGGACGGTTCCTCCTGCATTATGCCAAATATATTGACCGTCAGGTGCCTATAAGTCGCCCTGTACCAGAGTCTCCGTATCCTGGACGCCCTGAATGCCGCGAATTTCACCGATGATTATGCGGGAAAGTTCGAAAAGGCTTTTCGCCTCGGTGGTGGCAATGGCATCCCACTGTCCGAAAACGAGGTCGACCTCGGATACACCGGGAAGCGCGCGAATCTGGGACAGGGCATTGGACTCCAGGCCGGGGACCAGTTTTATGAGCAAGTACCCCTTTATCATTTCCGTGTCATTATACTCCCGAGATATAGCATTGGCAAGCACTATTTACCCAGATAGTCGCCTGGCGTAAGGCCCGGTTGGGCAATGAAATCGGCGGCGGCTATCTTTGGTGAGCCCGCTGGCTGTACTCGTTTGACCAGTATGGCACCTCCCGGCGCCGCCACGAGAAAACCTGATTCTGAAATCTCGATTATTTCACCTGGCAGCCCCTTCACCTCGCCAGTACGCAGTTCGGAATCAAAGATTTTAAATTTGCTGCTGCCGTAACTGGTCGTAGCTCCCGGCTGGGGATTGGTGCCGCGGATGAGGTTATAAATATCAGGTGCTGGTTGATTCCAGTCGATAACCGCCTGTGTGCACAGACCTTCATAGGTGGCCTGCGCTTCGTCCTGCGGGATGCGGGACGCTTTGCCCTGTCTGATGAGCTCAACGCTCTCTTTTATCGCTTCGATGCCCAGAGGAAAGAGCTTGTTAAAATAAAGCGAACCTACCGTATCGTCGGGCGCAATATCAACCTCTTTCTGGAACAGTATCGGGCCGGTGTCAATCCCTTTATCCGGCCAGAATATGGTCAGACCGGTCCTGGCCTCGCCGTTGATGACCGCCCAGTTGATGGCGCTGCCCCCGCGGTGCCTGGGCAGAAGAGACGGGTGGTACTGTATGGTGCCGAGTCTGGGGTAATTCAGGATGGACTCAGGCACGATATCGGTAACGAAGGCCATCACGTTTAAATCCGGTTTCAATTTAACATAACTATCGTAGACCTCAGGGGAACGCATTCTTTCCGGCTGTAAGACAGGAACACCGAGCTGAAGCGCCCGCTGCTTGAAAATATTTTCTCGGCTGGCGGTATCGGGGGGCATATAAACCCCGACCACCTCTTCCCTCATCTCAAGAAGTGCTTCCAGCGTTTTTTCCCCGAAAGCAGCCTGGCCGATTAGAACTATGCGCATATGCTAATCTCCTGTCCCGATAGCGCTAGACCATAATTTAGCCCACGCCAGAAGATGTGTCAAATCAATATAGAATGTTATTTAATGCCAAGTTAGAATGCAGTGGACAGAACAACATTACCGTCAGGCAGGGGTTAAAATAGCAAGACCGATAAAATTATCCGGAGGAGCGATGGTTGAGCTGGTGGAAGATGGAAAATTAAAGCGTGCCGATATTCTGGTCACGCGCTCCAAGGGCAGCCTGCTGGGCTGGCTCATCCGCTTTGGCACAAATAGTCACTGGAACCACGCGGCGATGGTCTACGTAATCAGGAATCCGGAGCTGGGCTATGACAGCACCTTCGTCATTGAGTCGGGTGGGGCGGGAATTGACATCCATAATATCGGGCATTATTTTAGACACCCGAAGAAGTACGATGTCGGGATTAAACGACTGGAAAAGGCATGGTTTCAGGATGACCATGAGAATGGCGGGCTACGGTTCCGGCGCAGAGTGAGGGGCTTTGCCCTGGAGGAGATTGATGATAAGTACAACCACCGGCTCATTTTGGATATTGCCCGGAAAATACTGCGTCAGATTATCCTGGCGGCTATTTTCCCCTGGCTGCGGCGAAAAGAACCTTTGCAGAGGAGGGCGCGAATGCCGGGAATTGCCCGGAAACTGGATATAAACGCCTATATCTGCAGCGGTTTTGTCCAGTGGGCATACTATCGGGGGGTGAGAAAGGTGCTGGAGGAAACCGATGATGCAGATAGCGAGAAGCTGCAGGACGTAATCTTTAACCCTGAAATCGGGCAGGACGACAGTGAAGAGGTGCTCCTGTCAACGACCCCGGCTGACCTGGCCGATAGCGATAAACTGACCTGGAAATATATTGTGAAAGATGGCCTGGTGTGGGAAGTTAGTCGCCAGGAAGATGTTGACTCAGTCTTAAAACGGGGTTAGCCAAATCATATGGTTCTGGTGTAAAATGATGACTGGTGCGGCATTTCAGGAGATAACGGAGCCAGATATTTGGGAAATCAGAAAGTAAACAGTGTGCTTCCTCCCGGAAGCTATTATTTCTCCGGGGACGAGGCAGTGGCCGAGGGTGCCATCGCGGCGCGGTGTGGCTACTGCGCCGGCTATCCAATTACTCCAGCTACCGAGACACTGGAAAGGCTTTCCGTCCGGTTCGGTGAGGTGGGGGCAGTATTCATGCAGATGGAGGACGAAATCGCTTCCATCTGTTCCTGCATCGGGGCATCATGGGCGGGGGCAAAGGCGATGACCATTACCTCCGGGCCTGGCTTCAGCCTCATGCAGGAAGCGATTGGCTACGCGGTCTTTACCGAAACACCGCTGGTCATCGTTGACGCGCAGCGGTCCGGTCCCAGCACTGGCCAGGCGACCCGGGTGGGCAGCGGTGATATCATGCAGGCCAAATGGGGCTCCCACGGCGACTACCTGATCATTGCGCTTTCACCGTGGTCGGTGCAGGAACTGTACGACCAGACCATCAATGCTTTCAACCTTGCCGAGCGCTTTCGGGTGCCTGTTTTCGTCATGGCCGAAGAGGCGACCGCCCATCTGCACGAAAGGATAGAGGTCGGTGCTGAAGTGGCGCTGTTCAATCGCGAGAAAAAGCCGGGTGCACCCCCGTTCGGCACGGAAGAGGAAGACGGTGTTCCGCCAATGCCCGCCTTCGGTGACGGTGAGAAATTGCTCATTACCGGCTCCACCCATGACGAGTGGGGGGTGAGAAAAATAACCCAGCCCGAAATTCACCGGAAACTGGTGACCAGGCTGCACCGGAAAATCCTGAGCCGCAGCCAGGAAATCATCCAGCATGATGATTACTATCTGGAAGATGCCCAGGTGGTTGTAGTCTGTTATGGCTTCACCGCCCGAAGCGCCTTATTTGCCGTGGAGCAGTTGCGGCAGGAAGGTAAAAAAATCGGCGTGCTGCGGTTGAAAACGCTCTGGCCCTTTGCCGAGGAGTTAATTAAAGACATCGGTTCCAGAGTAGAGAAAATCTTTATTCCGGAGATGAACATGGGTCAGGTGGCCGGCGAGGTCAGGAAATACGCCGCCTGCGACGTGATACCTTACGGCCAGGTAAACGGCGAAATTATTCACCCGCGCACGATTATGGAGCAGTTGAGGAGGCTCGTGTAGTGGTCAGGGAACTGGAAAAGTATCTGCGTCCCGGCATCGGGGTAACCACCTACTGCCCCGGCTGCGGTGAGGCTATTTTACAGGGGCATATTTTGAGGGCTATTGACGAGCTCAAGCTCAATATGGATGAGATGCTGTTCGTCTCGGGTATAGGCTGCGCCGCCTGGATACCGAACCCCTATTTTTATGCCGATGCGCTGCATACGCTGCACGGTCGGACCATCGCTTTTGCCACCGGCGCCAAGATGGTCAACCCGAAATTAAAAGTAATGGTCATCAGTGGCGATGGTGACCTCGCCGATATTGGTGGCAATCACCTCATTCACGGTGCCCGCCGGAATATGGATATGACCGTCATCTGCGCCAATAACCAGAACTACGGCATGACCGGCGGCCAGGTCTGCGCGACCACGCCAGAGGGAGCTCTCACCATGACCACCCATCAGGGCAACCCTTTCCGTCCTTTCGACCTCTGCCGGCTGGTGAAGGCTGCGGGTGCGGTTTACGTAGCCCGCTATGCCGTTACCCAGCCCATGGCGATGATTAAGGGCATCAAGAAGGCCCTGCAGACGGAAGGTTTTGCTTTCATTGAGGCGGTAACTCCTTGCCCGGTGCAGTTCGGCCGACGGAACAAGCTGGGCACGCCGGCGGAAATGCTCAAAGACCTGATGTCAAAATGCATTTCTGAGGAAAAGGCAGCCACTTTATCTGCTGAAGAGCTGAAAGACAAGATAATCACGGGAGAGCTATAGGTGGGTCATATCAGACAGGTAGTGATTTGCGGCTATGGCGGTCAGGGGATTGTGCTTGCCGGCACGATTCTGGGGCAGGCTGCCTTTAACGACGGGAAGTGGGTGAGTGGCACCAATTCCTATGGCGCCGCTTCGAGAGGCGGGACCTGCCGGGCTGAGGTGGTCATCTCTGACCAGCCGATAAGCTACCCTTATGTCATTGAAGCTGACATCATGGTCGCCATGTTCCAGACGGCCTACGATAAATACATAGGGCAGGTCAGAGAGGGAGGCATCGTTGTGTACGATGACCAATTTGTCTCTCCCCGCAAGGTAGATAGCCTGAAACAGGTGCCAGTTCCAGCAACGAGGACGGCGATTGAGGAGCTTAAGAACGAAATCGTGGCCAATATGGTCATGCTGGGGGCCGCGGTGGAGATTACCGGTCTGGTAACGAAAGACGCCCTGCGCTCGGCAATTGCCGAAACAGTGGCGGAAAGACTCAGGGAGCTGGACCTGAAGGCGGTGGCGGCCGGTTTCAGGCTGGGAGGCGGAAAGTCAGCTCAGAGATGGACATACTGAAAGGAGACAAGCTGGCATGCCGGTAGAAGGCAGGACACGCATTCCAGTTGTAGAGCACAAGAAGTGTAACCAGTGCCGGATGTGTCGTCTTTTCTGTCCCGACCTGGCTATAACTCTGGATGAAGAGAAGGACCAGATTCAAATCGACCTTGATTTCTGCAAAGGTTGTGGTATCTGTGTGGCTTTTTGCCCCAAAGAGGCAATCAAGATGGAGCTGGAAAGATAGCAGGAGGCAAAATGTCTTACAAAGCAGTCATGCTGGTGGCCAACCCGATGATTCCGCATGATGAGGCGGACTACCGTAAAATCGGGGTGGAATTCATCGCCAGACCATGCCAGGCGGAAGATGAAATTATCGACGCTGCCAGGGATGCTGATTTCATTCTTACCTTTAAAAAACCGGTGACCAGAAAGGTAGTTGGACAGCTGGAACGGTGCCGCTTAATCTATAACATCGGTACCGGCTATGAGACGATTGATATGGCAGCGGCGACCGAGCACGGCATCTGCGTTTCTTACCCGGAGGCTTATTGCAGTGAGGAAGTTGCCGAGCATGCCATGACGCTTGTCCTCGCCTGCGCCCGCAAGCTGGTGCGTCTGGACCGGGCGGTGAGAGAGGGGAAATGGGAATCGTATGAAAAACGGGAAATACGATTCAACATCTTACCGCCGATGTTACCGATAAAGGGGAAGACCCTGGGACTCATTGGTTTCGGCCGGATTGCCCGCAATTTAGTTCCAAAAGCAAAGGGATTTGAAATGCGGGTGCTAGCCTTTGACCCTTATGTCCCCGCCAGCGTAGTTGCCGGGTATGGTGTGGAGGCGGTGACACTCGATTACCTGATTGAGAACTCGGATTTCGTATCAGTACACGCTGCGTTCACCTCCGACGCCAGGCATATGCTGGGCGCAGAGCAGTTCCAGAGAATGAAGCCGACCGCTTACGTCATTAACTGCGCCCGCGGCGAGTTTATCGACGAGGCAGCGCTGTACCAGGCGCTCTCCCGGGGAGAGATTGCCGGCGCCGCTCTGGACGTGATACAGGAAGAGAAGATGCTGCCAGACCACCCGCTGCTGAAGCTGGATAATGTTATCATAACGCCGCATACCGCTTACTATTCCGAGGAGTCGCTTGCCAGGATGAGACGGCGGCCTTTCGAGGAAATCGAGCGGATGGTTAACGGAGATTGGCCGCAGTGGCTGCTCAATACCGAGGTAAAGAAAAAGTTCGAGCAGAGATGGGGAAAACAGTCTGCATAAAGAGGTGAACGGAAATGAAATTTCAGGGTGTTGATTATTACCAGATTGATGAATTGCTCTCCGAAGACGAGAAGATGACCCGGAATCTCGTCAGAGAATTCCTCGAGAAAGAACTGGAGCCACTGGTGGTCGATGCCTTCCACGAGGAGAAGCCACTGGATATGAGGGCGCTTGCCCCAAAGATGGGAGAACTGGGTATGATTGGGGCTTGCCTCCCCGAAAAATACGGGGGGAACGGGGCAAATTATGTTACCTTCGGGCTTATCTGCCAGGAGGTGGAAAGAGTGGACAGCGCCCTGCGCAGCTACGTTGCGGTACAGTTCGGCCTGGTAAGTTATGCCATATTCCGCTACGGTTCAGAAGAGCAGAAACAGAAATGGTTACCGGCGATTGCCCGCGGGGAGAAAATAGGCTGTTTTGGCCTGACCGAGCCGAATCATGGCTCGGACGCAGGCGCAATGGAGACAGTGGCCAAAAAAGACGCTGATGGCTGGGTGATTAACGGCACCAAGCAATGGATAACTGAGTCATCAATCGCCGATTTTGCCGTAGTCTGGGCTAAAACAGATGAAGGAGTACGGGGCTTTATAGTGGAACGGGGCACCGAAGGCTTCAGCCAGACCTCTCAGAGCCGTAAGGGCTCGATGCGAGCCAGTGATGTGGGCGAGCTCGGTTTTTCTGATTGCCGCATACCGCTGGAAAATGCACTTCCAGAGGTAAAAGGGCTGAGCGCTCCTCTCAGTTGTCTCAGCCAGGCCCGCTACGGAATATCCTGGGGTGCTATTGGCATGGCCATGGACTGTTACGAGACGGCCCTGAACTACGCCAAGGAAAGGGAGCAGTTTGGCGCCCCGATAGCTGCCTACCAGCTGGTGCAGGAGAAGCTGGTCACCATGCTTATTGAGATTACCAAGGCGCAGCTGCTTTCTTACCGACTGGGCAGGCTCATGGATGACGGGAAGGCGAACTATACCCATATTTCTATGGCCAAGAAAAATAATGTGTCGATTGCCCGCATGTGCGCCAGACTGGCGCGGGAGACTCTCGGTGCCAATGGTATATCTCTGGACTACTCTCCCATCAGACATATGGCCAATGTGGAATCGGTTTATACGTATGAGGGGACAGACGATATGCACACCCTGATTCTGGGGCAGGACATCACCGGGATACCGGCATTTCGCAGGCAGTTATAGGGAGGTCGAGTTGAAAATACTGGCCATAGTCGGCAGTCCCAGGCTTGATGGCAACACCAATTTTCTGGTTGACCAGGCGCTTGATGAAGCGAAGAAGCTTGGCGCCGAAACGGAAAAGATAGTCCTCAGCCAGCATAAGGTGAATCCCTGTCTCGGCCACGATGACTGCCCTTCCTTTGCATCCTGTACGCAGAAGGATGATGCCGGCTGGATTATCGATAAGTTTTACCAGGCGGATGGGGTCATCCTGGGCAGCCCGGTCTACTACTACAACGTGACCGCCCAGATGAAGGCCTTCATGGACCGCAATTTTTTCCCGTACAATAAGAACAGATGGGCCAGCGCCAGAGCGATGGGCCTCGTCGTTATCGCTGAGTCGGAAGGCATTGAAGACACGCTCCATACGCTGCACCAGTTTATTGACTCGGGTTCCCACGTCGAAAAGAGCCGGCGGTTTGTGGTGAGCGGGTACGCGGGCAGGGCCGGAGATGCGCCGAAAAACGCGGAACTGACAGCAGAAGCCCGTATGCTTGGGCGGAAAATGGTGGAAAGCCTGCGGTAGGAGTTGCGGAATGAGGATAGGCGTTATTTCAGATACGCACGCCCAGACTATTGAAGATATACCGCCGGCAATTATGGAGGCGCTGGAAAAAGTTGACCTCATCATCCATGCCGGGGATATTACGGAAAGAGCCGTGTTCGAGGGGCTCAGGGAGCTCGGAGAGGTAAAGGCGGTTTACGGCAACATGGACTCGGGCGAACTGAAGCGGATGCTGCCGGACAAGCGGATTATTGATGCCGGAGGGAAACAGGTCGGCCTTGTTCATGGCTCAGGAGGGCCGTGGGGTATGGAAGAAAGGGTGCGACCGCTCTTCGGCGAAGTGGACATCATCATTTTTGGGCACTCTCATTTATCATTTAATGAGTATATTCGGGGAACGCTCATGTTTAACCCGGGGCGGGCCCGGGATTCCTTTGGCATAGTGACGATAGATAAAGAGATAAAGGCTGAGATATTAAGAGTTTGAGCCGTCAAAAAGCCAGTTCTGCCGATAATTCACGACGAGGCGTATTGCTGTCTGCCGAGAAGGGTGGCTCAGATAGAAGACCGCTCTTCTTTTATGGCTGGGTAATTGTTGGCATTGCCATAATCGGCATGATCCTGGTCTATGGTATACGGCACTCCTTCTCCGTCTTTTTCCCGCCGATTCTCGGTGAATTTGGCTGGAGCCGCGGCAGCACGGCGCTCATGCTTTCTCTTAACCTTCTCATATATGGTCTGACAGCGCCGGTTGCGGGCAGTCTGTGCGACCGCTGGAAGCCCCGCCGACTCATTTTAATCGGTGCTACCGTGCTGGGATTGGCCACGGCTGGCTGCGCTTTTGCGCACGAACTGTGGCATTTTTATCTGTTATTTGGCTTCTTAATGCCCGTAGGCTCGGCATTTTGCGGCTGGCCAATGCTCGGGCCAATGCTGGTCAACTGGTTTGCCAAGAGACGGGGTATGATTATGGGTCTGGCGCAGATGGGTGGCGGGCTCAGCTTCACCTACGGCATGTTTGTTGAGTTCGTTATCTCTCAGGTAGGCTGGCGTTATACCTATTTTGTTATCGCCGGCATTGTAGTGGCTGTCCTGCTACCCCTGTACCTCGTTTTCTACCGCTATCGACCGGAGGACAAAGGCCTCAAACCTTACGGAGCTGACGAGCCGCGTGTGGCCATTGCGCTGGAAGCCGGTGCCGGGGAAAGCCAGAAATCCGTACCTGGTGGCTGGACACTTAAGAAAGCGCTGGGGACATACCAGCTGTGGTTCCTGGTGGCAACTCAATCGCTCTTCTGGGGTGTAGGCGCCTATATGGTGCTGGGCCATCAGGTTAAGTTTGTCGAGGATGTTGGCTACAGCAGCACCCTCGCGGCATCGATCTTTGCTCTCTTTGGCATCTTCGTTGCCGTCGGGCAATTGTCCGCAGGGCTATCCGACTGGATAGGGAGGGAGAAGACGGTGACCCTCGCGGTCATTCTGGCCCTGGGGGCGCTCACCGCGTTAATCTCGGTACGCGATACATCGCAGCCATGGCTTCTCTACCTGTATGCGATTTGCTTTGGCTACGGGGGCGGGCTGTGCGCGTCGGCCATTTATGCTGGACTGGCGGATATCTTTCATGGACGAAATTTTGGCGTCCTGTCCGGGCTGCTGCTGAGCGGCTTTGGTATCGGCGGGGTAATCGGGCCGTGGCTGGGCGGCTTTATCTATGACTATACCGGCAGCTATACAAGCGCCTTTCTCCTTGCCATGGTGTGTTTCGCACTTTCCGGCGTAACGTTCTGGATTGCCGCGCCGAGAAAAGCGGAAAAACTGCGGGCTAACTTGTGAGCTGTCCAGTCTGTCCAGTGCCTGCGCCTTTTTCACCGCTGATAACTCATCTAGAGGACATTCATGCTCAGATAGCGTTCTCCTCTATCGGGGAGAAGTGTGACGATGGTCTTACCCTGCCCTGACTTCCGGGCAATCTCCAGCGAGGCCAGAACGTTGGCCCCGGAGGAAATGCCGACCATCAGGCCTTCCTCGCGGATAAGTTTTCTTGCCATCGCCACGGCGTCTTTCTCTCTTATCGGTTTCACTTCGTCAATGAGGTCGAGATTAACCAGTTTGGGAATAAACCCCGAGCCTATGCCCTGGATAATGTGACTGTGGGGTTCGCCACCGCTCATGACTGCCGATTCCGCCGGTTCCACAGCGACGATTTTGACCCTGGGGTTGGCCTGCTTCAGCGCCTCGGCGACGCCCATCAGGCTGCCGCCGGTGCCGACACCGGCTACGAAGACATCAATATCTTTACCAACCGCTTGCAGAATCCGTTTTCCGGTGATTTCACGGTGGGCGTCAATGTTATCCCGGTTCTCAAATTGCCTGGGGAGCCAGGCGTCCTGGTTCTCTTTGGCCAGCTGCTCCAGTTTTTCCAGCGCGCCGGGAAACCCATCCTCTTCGGGGGTAAGGACAATCTCGGCGCCGAAGGACTGTATCAGCTGCCTTCTCTCCTGGCTCATATTCTCCGGCATCACCGCCACAAAACGGTATCCCTTTAAGGCGGCAACCATGGCAAATGAAATGCCCGTATTACCGCTCGTTTCCTCAATTATTTTGCCGCCCGGTTTGAGCAGTCCCTTCTTCTCAGCGACGTCGGTCATATAAAAGGCCATGACATCTTTGATGCTGCCGCTTGGATTTAAGGCTTCCAGCCTGGCCAGGATGGTGGACGTGGTATCGTTCACTTTTTTAAGTTCCACAATCGGTGTATTGCCCACCAGCCTCATTAAGCCGTTCTTCATCAGCCTTCCTTCCTGATGCTTTTCAGTACATTGCGCGACGCGCTCCGCAGTAGGCTGGTCGTGTCCAGGGAGAAAAACCGGGCACCCTGATTTATGAATTCTCTTATCTGTTCCGGGTGGTCCGCATTGACCGCCCCCACCCCCACTACTTTGCCGGCGGCATTGCCCTCGGCGATGACGCGTTTCACGGCGTCCTGAATCCTGGGGTCGTCCAGCTTGCCGGGGATACCGGAAGAGACGGAGAGGTCAACCCGGCCGATCCAGAGCACGTCAAGCCCTTCTACGGTGAGAATCTCCGGCAGATTCTCCAGCGCTTCCATTTCCTCAATCATGGTGATTACCATGGTTTCCCGGTTGGCTTCCCGGATGTAGTCAGCGATGGGCATACCGCTCAGGCTCAAAGGGCGGCCGCCAGCACCGCGTTCACCGTCCGGGGGATATTTAACCGCTTTGACGGCGGCGAAGGCATCTTGTTTCGTATTGCAGTGGGGAAAGATAATGCCCATAGCCCCTGAATCAAGGAGGCGGTCTGCATAGCCGGGGTCATAGCTGGACACTCGTACCAGGGGAGTCAACCCGGCGATTTCCGCCGCCCGGAACATGTCCTGGCATGACTCCACGCTGGAGGGACCGTGCTCGAGGTCAAAGTAGACGAAGTCGAAGCCGAGGCCACCCATGCTTTCCACGATGGCCGGTGAGGTAAAGTCCAGGCGGACGCCGATAGCTGCTTTACCGGCTTTGAGCTTCGCCTTGGTGGTGTTTTTCATTATCACTTTCTCTTTTCCTCCCTGGCTAATCGTTGCACTTCAACAGCACTTTCATAAAATTAGCCCCGTGTTCAATCTCTTTAAAGGTATCCTGTACCCTTTCCAGTGGACGTACATCGGAAATCAGCTTTTCGAATGGGACAGCCCTGGACGCTACAAGAGGAATCGCCGTCTCGAAGTCCTCCGGCTCGTGCAGTCTTACCCCCCGGGCTTTTAGTTCCCGCAGAAAGAACTGACCCAGGGCAACCGGTACCGGCTCGGCAAAAATACCGACAATGATAATGCGGCCCCGTGTTCTGGCCAGTCTGGTCATCATTTCCGCCCCGGGTGCCAGACCCGTTACCTCGAAGACAACATCAGCCCCCGCCCCGCCGGTTTTCTCGGTTATATAGGCTGGCAGGTCGGTCTCCTTCGGATTGGCCACCTCGAGCCCGAATTCCCGGGCCAGGCCAATACGGAACGGGTTGATTTCAGAGATGAGGACGTTTGCTCCCTTAAGTCTGGATTCCAGCGCTACCAGTATGCCGATAGGTCCGGCGCCAATGACAACCACCTGCTCTTTTTCGGCGACCTGTCCGATGCGCACCACGTGTGCGGCTACCGCCACCGGTTCCACCAGTGCGGCCAGTTTGAGGTCGATGTCATCCGGCAGGTGGTGCAGCGTCTGCACGGGCACCGTCCAGCTGCCCTGGAAACACCCCGGCGTGTCCACGCCAAGCACATTTATCTGATGGCAGACATTGTAATGGCCCATCTTGCAGGCCGGGCAGCGGCCGCAGGGGACCCACGGCCTGACCACCGCTTTGTCGCCAGCCTTGAATCCGGCGACGCCTTCACCGACTTCTGCAACCGTGCCTGACATCTCGTGGCCGATAACCTGCGGCAGCTTGATGCGGTGGTCCATGTGCCCCAGATAGATGTGGACGTCCGTTCCGCAGATGCCGCCATAGGCGATATTCAGCCTGACCTCTCCGGGCGCGGGTGGCCGGGGTGGGGAATCACCAACGCGGAGGCTCTTGTTTCCCCGGTAGAATGCACCTTTCATTAGCTATCACCCTGAACACAATAATTCATTGCATAAAAAAACAGGCGTCAGTGCGCATAAAAGTATAGCATATAACCGGTGAAACCTGGTAACCGCTGCCGCCTGGGTGGTTAGTCGTAGCTGTAGGTTAGAGGGTACAGCTCGCTGCCCGGCAGGTCCGCCCGGCCCTGAAGTTGTTCAGAATAACGTATGTCACAGTTATCCAAGGTAATCTGGGCACCACCGGCCGCGCCAAATAACTGCATGTTAGATAGATAAACGGTACCATTAGGCGCATACAGTACCGCCTCAACGACGGCAGGTGCGGGTATCTGTATATCTCCATATAGAGAGGTGATGACGGGAACAAACTCATTACCAAAATAAGCTCCTCCAGTTATAGTAACATTGCCCTCGCTTATAATATGCTCGTTACCTACAATGTAACCATTGTTGATTTGAATGGTGCCTAGAATATATAGGGGACCTTCCAACTCCACCGTCGTCCCAGCGTCTATAACCAGGTTACCGGTAATGTACAGGGGGCCCACGGAATAAGTGCCACCGCCACTGTACTGGAGGTCACCAATATGGGGGCTGTCTTCGCCTTCCATGGCTATGGTCGCATACAGTGCGGCGTTGGTGAGAGGGAAAGTCACGTTATCGCTGTCTGGCGTGCTTGTGCCCTCTATGAAGCCATCTGGGTCGCTAACCGTGCCTACGGCGGTAGCATCGCCCCATATTTTTTTGGTGCTTTTCTTGGGTCCGGTAATGACAATATTATTATTGGCATGTATATCTGCACCAATGCCCGGGTCCGGGAATGTATCCACATTTGAATTCATAATAGTAAGGTCTTGCTTTGCGGCCAGGGTATAAGCGAAGGCACCGTGGCTCAGGTTGACAAATGACCTTATCGTGGTGCGGCCGCAGCCGCCGCCGCTGGCGGTGGAGTTGATGGAATAAAGACCGCCCCCCTGATAGGTGGCACCAACGTTTACCGTCCGGCCGTTGAGGGTGAAGTTTGCCGAAAGGGGTGATTGGGTATAAGTACCGGCGTCATTGTAAATCTGGCAGGTGGCGTACTGGATGCCGGCATCGGCGGCATAGTCATTCAACGTTCGGCACTCAATGGTCCGGTTGTAGTTCAGGTTGGTAAAGGTGCTGGTCAGTACGGGGACCACCAGCAGGCTGCCCACGGCCAGCAAGGCGAGGGCCATAATTAAGGTCTGCCCCGATTCTGTCTTCCTCAACATTTTCATCACTCTATAAATATGATACTACAGGTAACTCGATTAATGAAGACTTACACCGTGCATAATAAGACTGGTAGTAAGGGAAAAAGATAGCCCGGAGTCGGCCCCCGGGCTATCAATGGCTGAATCTTTGTGCTTGAACTACACCAGGCTATTATTTGTGCTTCTGTATGTTACCTTTTGTTACAAAACCAGAAATGTCAGCAGGCCAAACTATATCCCCAAAGAAAATATCTATTTTATCTGTTCCGGGCCCCCAATCACTTATTATGACGTTAAAGTCTCTTGGGTTCCCATCTACCGTGCATGTCCCTGACAAAGTTGCATCTAAAAAGTATCCCGGAGTATAGTCTGAAACAGTACCGGATACCTTCATTCCGGAATCATGGTTGATAAGATGAAACTGCCCCTTGGCGCCATTTCCCTGGCTCTGGGCATTGAAGCCAAATGATATTTTATCTTCCAGAGATGCATAATCGCTTGATGAACCAGAATGAATAAATGTGCCTCCACCGGTTGCTTTGTCCCCGGAACCTGCGCTCACACCGTATCCCGTGCCGCCCATAACCAGTGCCACCAATAGTAAACTGACCAGTAAATATTTCCCTTTCATTTTCCTACCTCCTTGTATTGGTGTATTTGTACCTTAATTCTAATTTGTATGTACCATTCAGTCAAGAAAAAACGTGCCCAAAATATTACAGTAGTGTTACAACTGGTTAATATGTATTAATACTAAAGTACTAGACTCAAGCAATCGTTTCAATTTTCTTCGCCTATTCAGTTAACTACAACCTCTGGCTGATGTCGTAAATCCTGGTGACCCCTTCTCCCTCACGTGTAGCTCTTACCGTAAGCCGGTAGTACCCCAGGGTGATATTCACCGTACTGAAAGTGCAGTTATCCACGTCCATGTAATCGGCAATAAAGGTCTCTGCGATAAGATTGTCCGAGGAGTCATAAAGCTCGCGTTTAAGTTTCTGGCCATAAAAGACATAATCAGCGCGAGTATCATTATTCTCATCCGTGTCAACCGGAATCCTTAGGGAGAGTGGGAAGCCATTGGGGTCGGTGGCGGTCACGTTCCTTGATGTCTGGACATCGCGCGAAATCCAGAACCCTGCGTTCTGCACTTGGGGCAGGGCGGAACTTTGCCCTGCCGCCTGGCCGTAGTTCAGGAACAGGGTGATTAAGCTGGCGGCAATTGCCCCGACCACCACCGCCATTATGGCCGAGCCGATAACCAGTTCAAGCATGGTGAAACCTTTTTGTCTTTTACTCATTGCTTAACCACTATTCCGATACATTGATATTTGCAGTT
>JADHXF010000062.1 GCA_016783105.1 Dehalococcoidales bacterium
TCTGGAGCCTGAACACTATAACCAAAGGCGGCCCGCCGTTCAATCGCCCCACCGGGGTAGCGGTGGCTGAATCGGGCAACATTTACGTTGCTGACGGTTACGGCAACGCCCGGGTGCACAAGTTCACCTCTGACGGTAAGCTGCTGCTATCGTGGGGTGGACCGGGCTATGGCCCGAGCGAGTTCCGGCTGCCGCATGATATATTCGTGGACAAGCAGGAGCGGGTGTGGGTTCCGGACCGGGAGAACAGCCGTATCCAGATTTTTGATAGCAATGGGAAATTCCTGGACCAGTGGGAGAACATTTTCCGCCCCACCGATGTTCACATCGACGACGATGGTGTCGTATACGTCTCCGAGCTGTCTCTGCGGGTAAGCATTTTCAGTCCGGACGGTGAAGTGCTGGCGCGCTGGAGCACGCAGGAAGGGGCAAATCTGGACAACGCGCTTTTTGTCGCGCCTCATACTATTGCGCTTGACTCTCGCGGGGACATCTACACTGGTGACGTCTCCTGGACATCCAATAATAGGCATCTTGACCGGGGCTCCAATGTGCTGCGGAAGTTCGTCCGTAAATCATAGCTAGAAGTATAGAAATGGGAGAGACGATGGCCAGTAAAAAAGTTATTGTGCCCGAGACCATCCACCCTGCCGGGCCGGAGATTTTGAAGCAGGTGGCTGATGTTATTTATGAAGCGGAGCAGTCGGGGAAGCCTTTGCGGGAGTTCACTGACGAGGCGCATGCCATCATTGTCCGGTTGGGGGAGATAGACCGGGAAATGCTGGAGCAGGCGAAAAACCTGATGATTATCGCCAAGCACGGCGTTGGCTACGACAACATCGATATTGAGGCGGCCACGCAGAAAAAAGTGGTGGTTATCAATACGCCGCTGGATAACGCTGAATCAGTTGCCGAACACGACCTAGGTCTGATGCTCGCTATTAACAAGAAGATAGTGGAGGCCGACCGGGGTATTCGTATTGGCAAGCCGAAGCCGCGGAAAGATTTGGTCGGGGTGGAGCTGAAAGATAAAACACTGGGCCTCATCGGCGTGGGCCATATCGGCTCCACGCTTGCCGGCCAGTGCCGGGCGGCGTTCAATATGAGTGTTATCGTGTACGACCCGTATGTTGCGAAGGAAAAAGCCGCCCAGCTGGGTGTTACCAAGATTGAGAAACTGGATGACATGCTGCCGGGCGCCGATTACGTTGTCATCTGCGTTCCGCTGACCAAAGAGACGGCCAACCTCATCGGCGCCAGGGAATTGAATCTGATGAAGCCCGGTGCTTTCCTGATAAACAGCTCGCGGGGCGGCATCGTTGATGAGCAGGCTCTTTACGACTCTCTGGTCAAAGGCACAATCGCCGGGGCGGCGCTGGACGTTTTCCTCAAAGAGCCGCCAGCTACGGACCACCCGCTGTTCAGCCTGGATAACTTCATCGGTACGCCTCACATTGCCGGCGGCACCACGGAGGCAATGCGGCGGATGGCGACGACATGCGCGGAGGAAATTCTCAGGGTGTTCCGCGGCGAAAGGCCGAAATTCCCCATAAATCCTGAAATGCTTGATTAGCCACCGTTTGTTAAAGTAAAGAGGGGGAGTGTTTGTTTATCTACTCCCCCTCTTATTGTTAGGGCTCTGAAATCACGTATCTCTAGACGAAAGTCATACCGCCGTCAACCAGCAGTGTCTGGCCGGTGATGTAGCTGGATGCGTCCGAGGCCAGAAAAACGGCGGCGCCGGCATAGTCTTCTGGATAAGCCTCCCGGGCTAACGGTATATTATCAACGATTTTTTTCAATTCATCCGGATTATCTTCAAAGTATTTCTGGTTAATTGGTGTTATAGTCAGCCCCGGGCCGATGGCATTGACGTTGATATTATACTTGCTCCATTCGAGGGCGAGGGCGCGGGTCAGGTGAGAGACGCCAGCTTTGCCTGTGGCATAAACCCCTCGTCCTGGCTGTACTATCTGCGACAGAATGGAAGAGAGGTTGATGATTTTGCCCTTTTTCTTTTTAATCATCTCTCTGCCAACGAGCTGGCTGCAGAGGAAGAGGCCTCTCAGGTTGGTATTGAGAATGGTATCCCATTCGTTCTCCTCAACTTCCTCCAGCGGTTTGCGTATCATCACAGCGGCGTTATTGACGAGGATATCTATCTTCTGGAACTGGTCAATCACCTTTTCCACCATGGCGGCAATGGAAGCCTTCTGGCTGACATCGGTGGGGATGGCTATGGCATTAAATCCTTCTTTCTGTAGTGTTTCCGCCGCTTTCTGCCCCTCAGCGGCGCGTCGGTTGGCGATGACTACCGTTGCTCCGGCACCGGCAAGGCCCTGGGTGATGCCGAGGCCAATGCCCTGGTTGCCACCGGTGATGATGGCGATTTTCCCCGACAGGTCAAACATGTTCATTTTCCGCCCTCCTTATTTCATCTCCTGATGGAATTTTTTCAGTTTGTTCTGGAATTCCGGCTTGTCCCAGACTTCCGGATTGACCAGGGTCGCTGGCTTCTCACCATCAATCATCTGGCGTATCTGCTGGGCAATCAGTTCCCACATGGTGATGTAAAATTCATCGGTCATGGCGATGGAATGCGGGGTAACAATGACGTTTTCCAGCTTGAACAGAGGGTTGTCCGCCGGGGTTGGCTCCTGCTCGAATACGTCGATGCCGGCGCCCGCTATCCAGTCTTCCTTCAGTGCTTTTACCAGCGCTGCCTCGTCAATGACCGGACCGCGAGAGGTGTTGATGATGTAGGCGGTCGGCTTCATCTTCTTCAGCTCTTTTTCCCCGACCAGATGACGGGTCTTTTCACTCAGCGGACAGCTGACGTTCACGAAGTCTGACTGGGACAGCACGGTATCCATATCGACCAGTTGCACATCGGTATCTTTGATGGCGTCCTGGGAAATGTAGGGGTCGTAGGCAAGGTGCTTCATGCCGAAGGGTTTGGCCAGCCGGAACAGGTCATGCCCGATGTTGCCGACACCGATTGAACCCAGGGTCTTCCCCATAAGGCCGATGCCCGGATACTTTTTTCTCCCATCATCCCATTTTCCCGCCCGTGTTACGATGTCCTTAAGGCGGAGGCGCGTTGCCAGGGCGAGCATCATGGCCATGATGCCGGTGGCCACCGGACGACGCACTGCCGCGGGGATGATGAAGAGGGCTACTCCGGCATCGGTGCAGGCGGGCACATCCACCATGTCATACCCGACGCCGCCCCGGTGGATGGAAAGGAGCTGCGGGCTGGCGGATAGCGTCTGCCTGGTCCAGTAGGGAGCGAAGGAAATCACCATATCGAACCCGCGGGTCTGCTCCGTGGTAACCTTCTCAAAGTACTCCTGGAACTTGTCCCAGTCCACGTCTGGCATCTTGTCAAGGATAGATGGTCCAGGTCCGGGGCTGACGGACTTTCCTTCTGCGTCAAACAGGTCGCGGGTAACAGCCACTCTGGCTTTTTTGCCCATATTACGGTTCCTCCTGCTATGTTTGTATTGCTATATATGTGTTAAAGCACGCTGTTTAAAGTGCTTAGTCTATCAACTCGTGTGCCCGTTCGATTGCCGGACGCAGCGCTTCAACGTTGCCGTTGAGAACCGCGCCAACCAGAAGCATGTTATAGCCTGCTTTTGCCCATTTTGCCAGCGTTTCGGGAACGAAGCCCCCGATGCCGGCCACTTTGCCCGCTTTCTGGCATATCTGGAGAATCTGCTGCAGCTTCTCTTCCACTGCGGGAGCTGTGACCACTTCGGTGGCTACGGCTTTGGGGTCGAGGTTGCTGATATCTAATGCCAGGTCAAACGGCCCGACAATCGTGCCGGTGACACCTTCCAGGCTCAAAATACGGTGCAGGTTGCTGATATTCTCCAGGCTCTCAGTCTGGGGAAACAGCACCGTATTGTTGTTAACGTAATCCATGAGGGAGCGGAAAGGGACTTTGGTCAGGTCCTGGGAATCAATCAGATATGGGCTCAGGCCAATACCGGTGCCCCGGCGCCCGATGGGGGGGTAATACGACATATTCACGCCGTGGGCGGCTTCGTCCATGGTATTTACCAGGGGAAGCATCAGTCCGTTCACTCCGGCATCCAGATAGCACCGGTAGAAAGCGGCCTTATCCTCGGTCCGCATGATAAGTGGCATATCCATCTCGCGGCAGACCCGGATATATTCCCAGATTGTCTCCTTGTTAATCAGGCTGTGCTCCGTTTCCAGCATTAAATAACTGTCGCCCAGCTTTTTCAGCGCTTCGACGGTCTTACCCGGCTCTCCTCCCGGCCCGATGAGCTGCCCATAAACCTTCTCGCCGGCCAGCATTTTCTTTTTCAGATTCAAGGTTGCGTTTAGTCCCAAAGTCACACTCCTCCTTAAAAAGATTTCCAGTGATGATGCGATAGAGCACCATCAGCAAGATTACCCAAACTGCTCGCCCTGTGTCAAGTTAATCCCGATAACCGGTTTGTGATTCACAGTCATTGCTGTTATAATTGAGTGCAATTTTGCGTGGAAAAACAGTGCGGGGGGAATTCAATGAAAGCTGAAATTATGTCCATTGGTACCGAACTGCTCCTCGGCGAGATAGTTGATACGAATACCCCGTATCTGGCCAACCAGCTGTCCGTGCTCGGGATTGACCTCTATTTCACTTCTGCCGTGGGCGACAACTCGGCGCGGTTGCTGGGTACTCTCAAGCAGGCATGGGACAGGTCGGATATCGTTCTCACCACCGGAGGTCTCGGTCCCACGCAGGACGACATCACCCGTGACGTTATTGCCGCACTACTGGGTGAGAAGATGGAAGTGGACCCGCAGTTAAAGCAGGAGCTGGTTAACTTTTTTACCCGACGGGGTATAGAGATGCCGGAGAGCAATATCAGACAGGCAACGGTTATCCCTTCGGCCACGGCGCTGGTTAACCCGCAGGGCACCGCCCCTGGCTGGTGGGTGGAAAAAGAAGGAAAAATTATCGTGGCTATGCCCGGTCCTCCGGGGGAAATGCATTATATGTGGGAAAACCAGGTTCTACCCAGATTGCAGAAAAGGACAGGTGCGGTCATTCTGACGCGCATGATAAAAACGTTCGGTACGTCAGAAGCTAAGGTTGACGAGATGCTGGCCGACCTGACGCCCTCACCGAATCCGACGCTGGCGACCTATGCCAAGCTCGATGGTATCTATATCCGAATCGCAGCGAAGGCAGAAAAGGAAGCAGAAGCAAGACAGATGGTAGATGGCCGTGAGGCTGACGTCAGAGCAATTCTGGGTGATATCATCTGGGGGATTGACGATGATACTCAGGAATCGGTGGCGGGCAGGGCGCTTCTCGATAAAGGTCTGTCGGTGGCCGTTGCCGAGTCATTCACCGGCGGTTTTCTGACCCAGACGCTGGCCACGGCGGCAGACAGCGAGCGCTATTTCAAGGGCGGTCTGATTGCGACGACCGGCGAAGCCAAAATGGCACTGGGTCTTGACCCGAAGCTGGCCAGAAGCGAGGACAAAGCCGAGGTAGCCAGGGCCATGGCGATTCTGGCGCGCCAGAAACTGGATGCCACGGTTGGCATCGGCATCGAGGGTGAAAGCGGCGTGGAACCGGAAAGCGGCATGATACCGGGCACGGTATACATTGCTCTTGATAGCGACAAAGTTGACGTGCATACCGTCCAGAGTTATTCCGGACGGCTCTACCAGATGAAACGAAGGGCAGCCTACTACGCGCTCTTTGACCTGGTGAAGTTACTGAAGGCATAGGGCGCTCCGGTTTGCCGGCGTCTCATTACCTGTCATATTTGTTGTTTCCGCTTGCCCCTGAAAAGTGGCTGGCGTATAATCAAAATAGCGATACAAAGGAGGCATACCGAGCACTATGAAAGCAGTAGTTAAAGAAAAAGCAGCTCCCGGAGCCAAACTCATGGATGTTGATATTCCTGAACCTGGCCCAAAAGATGTCTTGATTAAGATAAAGGCAGCGGCCATTTGCGGCACGGATATCCACATCATGGAATGGACTCCTTTTGCTCAGGCCAGAATCAAACCGCCGATGATTTTCGGTCATGAGTGCAGTGGTGAGGTGGTGAAGATGGGCAGTCAGGTGGCCAGTTTAGCGGTCGGCGACCTGGTGGCAGTGGAAACTCACATCCTGGACGAGACCTGTTTCATGTGCCGGACCGGGCTCCAGCATATCTGCGAGAATATGGCCATCGTCGGCGTGCATACCGATGGCGTCTTTGCGGAATATGCTAAAATACCGGCTGTCTGCTGCTGGAAGCTCCCCAAGGACACCAATCCCGACCTGGGTGCTATTCTGGAGCCGTGGGGGGTGGCGGTTAACGGTATCCTGAAAGGGGAAGTTAATAACCGCTCGGTGGCTGTATTCGGCTGCGGTCCCATCGGGCTCATGGGGCTCGGCTCCATCAATGCCTGGGGCGCCAGCAAGATATTTGCCGTCGAACCTTCAGAAATGCGACTGAGTATGGTCCCACAATTCGCTCCTGATGCTATCCTGATTAACCCCGCCAAGGATAACGCCGCCAAGGTCATCCTTGATGCCACTGACGGGCGGGGTGTTGATGTCTCCGTCGATATTAGTGGCAATCCCAAGGCGATTCAGACGGCGTTCGAGGTGGTGCGGCGAGCCGGCAGGGTCAGCCTGGTGGGCTTGCCTTCAGAGCCGATAACGCTTGAATTTACGTCCAATATCATCTACAAAGAAGCAAGGGTCTTCGGCAGCACCGGACGGATGATGTGGGGCACCTGGTATGAAATGCAGAACCTGATGGAATCGGGGAAATTCGACCCGATGCCGGTAATAACCCACCGTATGCCGCTGGCGGACTTTGCCAAGGGGATTGAACTGGCGCAAAGCGGTAAAGCGGGCAAGGTTATTCTATATCCCTAGCTTGAGAGGACGGTAGTGACGGTACGGAAGCTGGGTATCGTGGCTGATGACCTGACCGGCGCCATGGACAGCAGCGGCTATTTTGCCAGCCTGGGATTCAGCACGGTGGTGGTCCTTGACCCGAATTATTCCTGCGACGCTGCGATATTGGTCACAACTACCAACAGTCGCGCTGAAGACCCGGAGGTTGCCTGTGAACAGGTACGCCGGGCGATGCACGGTATGGCGGGCAGGGTGGTATACAAAAAAATAGACTCCACCCTCAGGGGTAATATCGGCGAAGAACTGCAGGTAGTTGCTGAGGCAATAGCCAGTGAGAAAACGGTGGTGGCACCGGCTTTTCCGGCGGTGGGGCGGACGACGGTGGATGGAATCCTGCTGGTCAACGGGGTCCCGGTGGCGGAGACTCAGTTTGCCAACGATCCGATATCACCGGTAAAGGAATCGAGCATACCCCGCCTGCTTGAGCAGTCCATGGATTGCGAGGTTGGCCGCGTTTCGATTGAGGAAATTGAATCCGGGCCAGAAGCACTGAAACAGGCCATCGACGATAAGCCGGAAAGTACGGTGGTCTGTGATGTGACGGAGCCGTCACATCTTAATGGGATTGCCCGCGCCGCCGCGCTGGCGGAAGGACGCTGGCTGCTCTGCGGGTCCGGCGGCCTGGCGCGGGAACTGCATGTGCTTCTCGCTGGTGTTCCCGAGGCGGGAGGGATACAGCCGAAAAAACAACCGGCCGGCCCGGCGCTGGTGGTGGTCGGCACGCGCAACCAGGTAGCTGCCAGCCAGTTGAACAGAGCACATGACGAGCTGGGCATTCCGATATTGAACCTGGAAACGGAAAAATTAAATACCGAGGAAATCCTCTCGGGCAGACCGGAGAGCGTATTAAAAGAAGCTGACGCCTTGATAGATAAAGGTAAAGGAATAGCCATAACATCGACCTTTTCACAGTATGTACCTGGCCTGAAACAGGCAATGGCCGCGGTTATGGCCGAGATTGTAGCCGGCGTTCTGGCATCGCATGAATTTGCCGGTCTATTTTTGTCAGGAGGGGATATTGCCCTGGAGGTCTGCCGGCGGGTGCAGGTGTCAGCCATTCAGGTTAACGGTGAGATTGAACCCGGTGTGCCGGCGGGAGAACTGATTGGCGGTCGGTATCAGGGGAAGAGGGTGGTTACCAAGGCAGGCGGTTTCGGTACGGAAGAGGCGTTGGTGAAATCAATAGCATATCTGGAAAGAGGTAATGTGACATGAGCGAACAAGAAAAAGCGTTGCTGGCCATCACGATGGGTGATGCGGCTGGCTCCGGGCCGGAGATAATAACCAAGACGCTGGCCGAGCCGGAGGTAAGGAAACTGTGCCGGCCGGTGGTAATCGGGGATGCGGCAGCTATGAAAGAAGCCTTTACTTTTACCAGAGCTCCCGGCGAGGTGAGGGCAATCAATAGACTGGCTGATGCCCGATTTCAGGATGGCGTTGTTGAGGTCATAGATTTACATAATATTGAACTCGACAAGCTGACCAGGGGGAGAGTAGACCCGATGGCCGGGAAAGCGGCCTATGAGTATATCAAACTGGGCACGGAAATGACTCTGGCCGGGGAAGCTGACGCCATCGTCACCTCGGCGATAAACAAAGAAGCCTTGAACAATGCCGGGTATCACTACGACGGGCATACCCAGCTGCTGGCCGAACTCTGTGGGGTGAAAGACGTTGCCATGATGCTGGTCACGGGCAAACTGCGCGTCAGCCACGTATCGACCCATGTTTCATTACGTGACGCCATCGAACGGGCGCGACCGCCGCGGATACTCACCGTGCTCAAGCTTACCGAAGAGGCGGTTAAACAGATGGGCATCGCCGAGCCCAAAATCGCTGTCGCCGGCCTGAACCCTCATTCCGGCGAAGGCGGCCTCTTCGGAGATGAGGAGATTAAATACATCACGCCGGCCATCGAGCAGGCAAAAAGCCAGGGGATGAATGTCGTCGGGCCACTGCCGCCGGATTCGGCATTCCTGCGTGCCTATGAAGGACAGTTTGACGCTGCCGTTGCCATGTACCACGACCAGGGGCACATTGCCGTTAAGATGCTTGGCATAACTTTCGGGGTCAATGTTACTCTGGGGCTGCCTATTATCCGTACTTCGGTGGACCACGGCACCAATTTTGGCAAGGCGGGGAAGGGCACCGCCGACCCGACCAGCCTCGTCGAAGCCATCAAGCTGGCCAGCGTGATGATACAGAACCGCAAGCGCCCTGCCAGATAAAGGCAGCTCTTTATCCAGACAGGAGACGGAGCGTAATGGTTCGTAAAGATAAGCCGCTTACGTGCGCGCTTTCAAAGGGCAGTACGATGGCGTGG
>JADHXF010000011.1 GCA_016783105.1 Dehalococcoidales bacterium
ACCTGTAACCAAAGGGGCGCCTTTGAGTTGGGACAAGGCAGCGGCAAAACAGTCAGCATAGGCTATTGACCACTGCGCTTTCAGGTGGGCGGACGCCAGCGTAAGGTTGTAGTCGGCATCTACAATCTCAATGGGCAGCTCAGCAATGCAGGCTAATGCCTCTTGAGCTTTAGGAAGCCCTCTTTCCCGCTCCACAATGTACACAACCTCGCCTAGGTTGACCATGCTCATATGGAGGCGACACTTACCCTCTGTAGCTGCCTCCAGTAGTTCCTTCACACGGTCGCCTCCCGGCTCACCTTCCAGGTAGGCGAGAAGGGCATAACTATCCAGAACATATTCCTTGAACTTCGGGTCATTTTCCCTGGGCAGCATCTTCCCGCCTGGATTTAATTAGTGCTTTGACTAGAGAGGTCTTGCCCTTTAGCATGCCCATCGCGTTTTTGATAGGACCTTCAGAGGTGGGCACGATAGAGATGACACCTCCATAATCAATGACATGGACTCGGTCACCCTTTTTGAGACCATAACGCTCCCGTAACTCCTGAGGTATCACAACCCGTCCCTTTTCTGAAAGTATTGACGTATCCATAATAGCTCCCCACCAATAGTTTATCCTTTCCACCTCATAGTATACACCAAAGAGATAAAAATATATACGACAGGGTAACAAAGAGGGACTTCTCTCTCACAAAATCGGCAGGAAACGGGTCTTCTTAAAAGAAGACCTCATTCAATGGATAAAGGAGCACTGACCGACACATTTCCTTTGAAGGAGAGGGGCTTGAGCCCCTCTTAAAGCAATTATCATTCACCATAGCCACAAACCGCTCAGATTTCAATCCTGGTGCGCCTCTTATTGCCAACTGAGGCCCTGATCTCAGGCATTAGCTTGGAGTCCTCTTTTTTGGCTCTCCCAAGTCCCTAGCTTTGCCCGGTTAGAAAAAGCGAAATTAAGACTTGGTGAGGTCAACCACCCAAAATAATGGTATAATTGATATTGCTTCCCGGATTCCGCAGGGTCGATTGGGAATCCGGGAGCAGCCGATTACGCTAGCTGGGACAGGCAGTTGACCGATCAGATGCTTGCCCCGAAATAAAGGAGGCAGCTAAATGCCAAGTGGATTTAATCCCCTGCAGGACATTGCGACTTTCCTGGGTAACATAGCCAAAGCGCTGCCGACGTTACCGGCGCCGCCGTTTCCGCTACCCAAACCGCCGGAGGTTGAGTCTCCAAGTGGTAAGGTTGAAGCTCCCATTTACGCTCACGATTACGTGGATATTACAGACCCCCTGATGGAAGCTTCGATGAAGAGACATCGCGAAGAACAGGCGGCAAAAGGTCTTATCGTTCTGAACTATGAGTAACGCCAAATAACTCGTCCAGGGATTCTGACTCGGCGGTAGGACATAGAGAAGGCAGCCAGCTATGGCGTCTCCGACAAATCAGCTTTGAGATAGTCGAGGGTTACTAGGACATTACTCCACGAGTAGGGAAGGTCGCAACTTTATGTTCATCTAGCTACGATGTGGTATAATGACCTTGTTCCGCAGGACAAGGGGTGGGGGAGGCGAGCGTAAAGATGAGAAAAAGGTTATGGTTGGCAGTAAGTTTATTAGTGGTAGCGGGTCTCCTGATGGGTGGCTGTGCTCAGCCGGCTCCAGCGCCTGCTATAAAGCCGCTGACAGGCAGTGAACAGAATACAATGGTCACGGTAGCGCTTGCTCATCCTGAGGTATCAAAGTGGCTGGAAACGGCAGAGGTATATGGTGTCGAAGTGGGCTGGTCGATTGTAAGCTGGAATAACTCTGAAGCAACGGGGTGGGCACGTGTAGCGTACGAAGAAATAGCCGACGGTAGTTTTCCTCCATCTGAGTCATTTCCTCCAGAATCGACAAGCATCAATCCTGATGTTCTCCTTCGTCTTAAGAACCCACCACGAATGCATATTCATATAGCCTTTGACCGTGAGACGATGGAGGTAGCAGCCATTCAATATCTAGAGAGACCAGCGACGGGTCCCACTCCACCTAAAGACGCAAAGTGAGTTACCATAATCTTTTGCCCTATCCTACCACGAGGGCATAATCTTCTCCGCAACCCCATTAAAATTACCCAGGGTCTATGCTGCATTATATGCTGGACACTTTAGCGAAGAGTAGATAAAAAGCTTCTAAATCATCACCCCTTTGCCATTACCAGGTTAATTCATCAACCAGGTGGCAGCAGGGGTGCAAACCGGCTAAAAAAAGTGGTATGATAATAACAACATAATAAAAAGGCGGGGCGAGCAAAAGCCCCGTTTTTTTATGGGGAAGGAGAAAAAATGGCTGAGCTATCAGATTTGCTGCCAATGCCGCCGCAATTCGGTCCACCGTTACCAGGTTCGCTTAAGGTGACCTGGCCTTGGCTGAAAAAGCCACCTGAAAGAGAGTATGTTCTGCCCATAGTCGAAGCTCCAGAGCTGATTGTAGAGCCCCAGAAGACAGAGACAGTGCTGGCAGCACCGGCCGCAGTAACCCCCAGTTCCATTACCTACGAGATTGAAAGCCCACCAGAGGTATCCTCAGCGGGAATGCCAACCAGAATATCGTCTGACTGGATTCAAGTCTGATGAAAGTGCGGGGCGAAAATTTGGACATAGCCGGGGCAGCCAGCTATGGGGTGTGGGACAACTTAGCTTTGAGATAGTTAAAACGGTTAAGACATTACTCCACGAGGGCATAATTTTCTCCGCAACCTCGTTAAAATTCCCCAGGGTATATACTGAATTATATGCCAGACCCTTTGTGGAAAAGGGGGTTTAAAAACTTCTAAACCATCAAGCTTTTGCCGTTAACCACATTACTTCATCACCCAGGTGACAGCAGGGGTGAGGAACGGCTTAATAAGTGGTGGAATAAAGGTGATGAAACAGGGTCGAAAAAGTCGAAATGAAAGCAAAATGGAGCGGTATCCATACATCGATTTCTGGGGTGTCGATTAGGTTTCTACGAGGGCAATGCCCGCTTAGCCCCGCTAAAAGCATTAATTTTTAGGTTGCTGTGCCCGCCCTTAACCAAGCATAGAATTAATATTTTGAAAGACTGCCAGTGTTAAAAGGAAAAAGCATTATAGGCGGTGGTGAAAATGCCGAGAATAATAAACGAAGACTTAATTGCTAAGATAGCTGACTTTGCCGGGAGAGGCTACTCCAAATCGGCTACGGGCAGGGAGCTTAAACTTGACCGGGCAACAGTCAGGAAGTACTGGCCCGAGGAAGAGGAGGAAAGCGAGGTAGCAGAAACACCGGAGGTCAAGCTCTCTCTTGAGGATGAGTTTCGCTTGCTCACCAGCAGAAACGAGCTTGGCTGGGACATTAATGAGACGCTCAGCAAGATAGAAGACAGACGATGGGAAACCCCCGAACTAACAAAGAAGGGACAGCTCGCCACTGAGAGTCTGAGGTTCCTGAAAGGGAAGGTGCAAAAGGCGGAGACGCTCGATGAGTTGGGTTCCCTGTCCGGTCTGGTCAATCTGAAATGTGAGGAGCTAAAGCCCATCCTGGAAGAGGATGATAAGCTGGAGGAGAAGCGGCTCGAGCGGGAAGAAAAGGAACGCAAAGAAGAGGCAGCCAGAAGAAGAAAAGGGCATGAAACATTATGGCAATACTATCTGGCTATCCTCCCGTGGTATATTCCATGCCGAAAGTACATTGAGGATGTAGTAAGAACCTTCCTGGTTAAGAATGGCTATTATGAGTGGGCAGAGGTGCTGGGCTCCCAGCTTGCATTAGTAGATGAGCTTAAATGGGAGGATGATATGGATGAGCTCGAACCTCTCTCGCAGGAGTTCCTCAACATTATTACCGGCCACCCAGAGGAGAAAGATAAGATAATCGAAGTAATGGCGCAAAGAAGGCTGCGGATACTGACCGCCCGTGATGAAGATATCATTGACGCTTTCAACGCGTGGTTAAACTCGGAAGAAGACGCTGAATTTGTGGAGGGAGCGCTCAAGCTCGCCGGCATATTCTGGCGCCTTGCCAAGGAAAGATACATCGACATCGATGAGCTGATGAAGCAAGAGGCTTCACCACCTAAGGAGCCGGCCAAAGACAAACGAGGCAAAGCGGATAAAGCACGCCGCGCTCTAGCCGCCTAAAATCTTCCCTTTCGCAGATCTACCAGTCTTACCCTACCGCAGACCCGCTAAAGCACGCCGAACTGTAGCATAATGTCTTCCATTTTTGGCGACATTTTGGCGACGAACTAAAAAGGACAGGATGTCACCAAAAGGCACTTTAGCTTCAAAACGGGTTTTTGGCAACTGACACAAAAGTTCTATTTTGTATCTAACGGCACCTATCGGCATACCTAGCCTAGAATTTGGAGACCGCTGCTCTACCAACTGAGCTACACTCCTCCGTTTCAAGCTTTATATTTTAACATAGGTGTCAATTAATGTGAAGTCAGCACCATCCCATTCAGCACTCCCGTATGCTTCCCTTTCTCCACCACCACCGCCCCGTTGACCAGCACGTAATCAATGCCGACGGGATACTGCCTGGGCGCTTCAAAGGTGGCCTTATCAGCAATGGTCTCCGGGTTGAAGATGACTAAATCGGCGGCCAACCCCTCTTTAATCAAACCGCGGTCGTTCAGACCGAGGCGCTGCGCCGGTGCCGATGTCAGGTGTCGGATTACTTCTTCAAGGTTGAGCACACCCAGCTCGCGACTGTAGCGCGCGATATAGCGGGGAAAGGTGCCCCAGGCGCGGGGGTTGGGTCTCTCCCCAACGAGTATGCCGTCGCTGCCCGCCATGTGGCACGGGTGCTTCATGATACGCTGCGTGTCCTCCTCGTTGCCGAGCAGGCTGAGGTGCCCCACCGCCAATTCCTCTTCCCGAAGCAGGTTGCAGGCGAACTGTACCACCTCCCTGCCGGCCATCCGGGCCGCTTCGAGGATGGTCTTGCCCACGTAAATGCCGTTTTTCTCGGAAGGGACACAGGTCAGCACGACCTTGTCCCAGGGGACATTTAATCCCCTTATTTCGGCGCATATCTTTTCCCTGGTTTCGGCCTGCTCCAGCCTTTCCAGTATGGCCTCCGGGCCGCCCTCGTGGGCCCAGCGCGGCAGGAAGACGAGCAAAAGCGTGCTCTGGGCGATGTAGGGGTAGCTGTCAAAAGTGACATCAATACCTTTAGACCGCGCTTCGTCAACGAGCGACAGCATCTCGGTAGATGTGCCCTGCCTGGTGGGGTATGACACCGAGAAGTGCGAGAAATGCGTCTTCACGCCGGTCTTCTCGGCGATACGAAGCACCTCCTTGATTGACTCAATCAGGCCGAGGTCGTTTTTCCGCACGTGCCAGACGGAAACGCCATCGAATTCGGCAACTGTTTCGCAGATTTTTACCAGCTCCTCCTCACTGGCGTAGCGACAGGGGAAATAATCAAGGCCGGTGGAAAACCCAATGGCTCCCTCCCGCATCCCCTGCGCCATCAGCGCCTGCATTCCAGCCATTTCCTCAGCGGTGGCGGAGCGGTCGACAAAGCCCATTGTTTCCAATCGTAAAGCGTTGTGGGGTACCAGGTAGGCCACATTAATCGCTACTTTGCGGTCGAAACGGGCAAGGAATTCACCGATCGAGTTCCAGCCCCAGGCGATGTCTGGATTGCCGTTCAGGCCGGCGAGGTAGCGCCGCATCATCTGCAGGTTATCTGGGGATAGGGGGGCGTAGGATAATCCATCCAGCCCAATCAGGTCGGTGGTGACGCCCTGCATCACCTTTGCTTCATGTCTGGGGTTAGCCAGCATCATAACATCAGAATGGGTGTGCAGGTCGATGAAACCGGGGCAGACCACGAGTCCGGTGGCGTCAATTATACGACTTGCCTGAGAAGGCTCCAGCTTGCCAATGGCGGCTATCCGGTTGTCCTGGAGGCCAATATCACCATGGTACCCGGGGCTGCCAGACCCATCAATTACCCGGCCTCCCCGTATGATTATATCGAACATGATTCCTCCTTAATATCACGCATTGGTATCGTGGCCCCGTGGCACAAGTTTACTGTATAGTGAACTGACGGTCAAACTATAAATGGTTATCATTGTTTGACGAAAAGGGAACTTGTGCCGTAAAGTATTGGCAGCAGTTCAAGCCATAAATCAGCACATGGCTGAATTGACGCCAAAACTGTTTATCGCAAATAAGAAGGAGGTATCTGAATATGCAATACGGTTCCGGTAAATATACCTATGAGCTGGTGGAGGGGTGGGCAAAGCTGCCTGAAGGCACATCATTCCTGGACGCCTGTGGCATCTGCGTTGATGCGCAGGACAGGGTATATGTGCTGAACAGGAGTGCCGAGCACCCGGTAGCGGTCTTTGACCGTGAGGGCAACTTTCTGACTTCATGGGGCCGGGGATTGTTTAAACGCGCGCATGGCAGCGGCGTTGGCCCTGATGGCGCCATCTACTGCACCGATGACAGAAACCATACCGTGCGCAAGTTCACCCCGGAGGGGAAACTGCTCATGACACTGGGCAATGAGGACCGGCCTTCAGATAACGGCTACGTCCACGACGGGTTCGATTTCTTCTGGAGCCTGACGACGATTGCCAAAGGTAGCCCGCCGTTTAATCGCCCCACCGGGGTGGCGATAGCAAAATCGGGTACTATTTATGTCGCTGACGGTTATGGCAACGCCCGGGTGCACAAGTTCACTGCTGATGGCAAGCTGCTGTTATCATGGGGTGAGCCCGGCTATGCTCCGGGCCATTTCCGGCTGCCACACAGCATATACGTGGACAAGCAGGAGCGGGTATGGATTCCTGACCGGGAGAACAGCCGTGTCCAGATTTTTGATAGCAACGGGAAACTCCTCGACCAGTGGGAGAACGTTTTCCGCCCCACCGATGTCTACATTGACGATGAGGGCGTTGTCTTTGTCTCCGAGCTGTGCCTGCGTTTGAGCGTCTTCAGCCCGGATGGTAAACTGCTGGCACGGTGGGGGACGCAGGAGAAGCAAAAGGAGACAGCTTTATTTGTCGCTCCACATGCCATTGCCCTTGATTCCCACGGTGATATCTACGTTGGGGAGGTCGCCATGACCTATGCTAAAGTTGACCGTGGCCCAAGAGTGCTGCAGAAGTTCGCCCGCAAATCATAGCTGAAATTGGGAAACAGGAGAGGCAATGACCAGAAAAAAAGTAATTGTGCCTGAGACTATACACCGTGCCGGACTGGAAATCTTGCGGCAGGAAGCCGATGTCATTGATTTGGCGGAGCAGCGTGGAAAACCTTTGCGCGATTACGTTGCGGAGGCGCATGCCATCGTCGTCAGGGTGGCCAAAATCGACAAAGAACTGCTGGAACGGGCGGGGAACCTGATGATTATCGCCAAGCACGGCGTCGGCTATGACAATATAGATGTTGAAGCCGCCACGCAGAAAGGGGTGGTGGTGGTGAATACGCCGCTGGATAACGCCGAATCTGTCGCCGAGCATAATCTGGGCCTGATGCTCTCTTTGTCTAAAAATATAGCTATCGCTGACAGGGAGCTCAGAGCAGGTAAACTGGCGCCACGGGAGAAATACACCGGAATAGAGCTGAAAGATAAAACATTTGGCCTTATCGGCGTGGGCAGAATTGGGTCGACTCTTGCGTGCAAGTGCCAGGCGGCGTTCGATATGAATGTTCTCGTCTATGACCCGTACATTTCCAGGGAAAAAGCCGACCAGCTGAGCGTCACCAAAATTGAGAAACTGGATGACGTGCTGAGAGCGGCCGATTACGTGGTCATCTGCGTTCCACTGACCGAGGAGACCGCCAACCTCATCGGGGCCAGAGAACTGGGCTTGATGAAGCCTGATGCTTTTCTGGTAAACAGCTCGCGGGGTGGCATTGTTGACGAGCAGGCGCTTTACGACTGTCTAGCAAAGGGGAAAATCGCCGGGGCGGCCATGGATGTTTACGTCAAAGAGCCGCCGGCTGCGGACCACCCGCTGCTCAGCCTGGATAACTTTATCGGCACGCCGCACATTGCCGGCAGTACCCGGGAGGCGATGCGGCGGATGGCCGTTACGGTAGCCGAGGAAGTGCTCAGGGTGTTCCACGGTGAAAGGCCGAAATTTCCGGTCAACCCTCAGGTACTTGATTAGTCACAGGGGCAATTATCAGGGGGAGTGTTTATGGTTGCACTCCCCCTTTTTATTTCTGAATCTCTGAAATTAAATCTACTTAAACAATGGTCAGGCCGCCGTCAACCAGGAGCGTCTGGCCGGTAACGTAATCGGATGCGTCCGAAGCCAGGAACACGGCCGCGCCGGCGTAGTCCCTGGGATATGCCTCCCGGCCAATCGGTATGCCTTCAATTATCTTCTTCAGGTCGTCCGGGTTCTCTTCAAAGTATTTCTGGTTAATTAGCGTCATGGTCACTCCTGGCCCGATGGCATTTATGTTGATATTGTACTGGCTCCACTCCATGGCCAGAGCACGGGTCAGATGGGAAACGCCGGCCTTGGCGGTAGCATAGACCCCTCGCCCCGATTGCACCACCTGCGACAGGACGGAAGAGATATTGATGATTTTACCCTTTTTCCTCTTAATCATCTCCCGGCCGACGAGCTGGCAGCAGAGGAAAAGACCCCTGAGGTTGGTATTGAGAATGGTATCCCATTCATCTTCCTCGAAGTCCTCTAACGGCTTTCTTATTATCACGGCGGCATTGTTGACCAGGATATCAATCTTTTTATATTCGTTCATCACCTTTTCCACCATGGCGGCAACGGAGGCCTTCTGGCTGACATCGGTGGGTATGGCTATGATGTTGAATCCCTCTTTTTGTAGTGCTTCCGCTGCTTTCTGTCCCTCGGCGGCGCGTCGGTTGGCGATGACCACGGTGGCGCCGGCACCGGCAAGGCCCCGGGTTATCCCCAAACCAATGCCCTGATTACCACCGGTAACAATAGCGATTTTCCCCGTCAGGTCAAACATGCTCATTTTGCTGCCTCCTGCTGGCGAGATTTTATTCTTACCTCATCTCTTCATGGAATCTCTTCAATTTGCTCTGGAATTCCGGCTTATCCCAGACTTCCGGATTGACCAGTGTGGCGGGCTTTTCGCTGTCAGTCATCTGGCGAATCTGTTTGGCGATTTCCTCCCACATGGTGGTGTAGAACTCGTCGGTCAGGGCGATGGAATGAGGGGTGAGGATAACGTTTTCCAGCTTGAACAGAGGATTGTCCGCCGGGGTTGGCTCCTGCTCAAAGACGTCTATGCCGGCACCCTGAATCCAGCCTTCCTTGAGCGCTCTGACAAGCGCGGCCTCGTCAATGACCGGACCGCGCGAGGTATTGATGAGATAAGCGGTCTTCTTCATTTTCTTCAATTCCTTTTCCCCGATAAGGTGGCGTGTCTTTTCGCTCAAGGGGCAGCTAACGTTAACAAAGTCGGCCTGGGCCAGCACGGTGTCCATGTCGGCAAGCTGCACATCGATATCTTTGACCGCATCCTGAGTGATATAGGGGTCGTGGGCGATATGTTTCATGCCGAAGGGCCTGGCCAGCCGGAACAGATCACGGCCAATATTGCCGACGCCGATTGAGCCCAGCGTCTTTCCCATGAGTCCGATACCGGGGTACTTTTTCCGGCCTTCGTCCCATTTCCCGGCGCGGGTTACAACGTCCTTGATGCGGAGTCTTGTGGCCAGGGCCAGCATCAGCGCCATGATGCCGGTGGCCACCGGACGGCGCACTGCCGCCGGGACGATGAAAAGAGCGACCCCGGCATCGGTGCAGGCGGGCACATCCACCATATCGTAACCGACGCCACCGCGGTTGAGGCAAAGAAGTTGCTCGCAGGCCACCAGCGTTTTCCTGGTCCAGTAGGGAGCGAAGGTAATCACCATGTCAAAGCCTTTAGCCTGTTCGGCGGTAACCTCCGTCAGGTACTCCTGAAATTTATCCCACTCCACGTCCGGTATCTTGTCCAGCACCGACGGCCCGGGTCCGGGACTAACCGATTTCCCTTTCTCGTCGAAAAGGTCGCGGGTAACGGCCACTCTGGCTTTTCTGCCCATCTTATGATTCCTCCTGCTCTGTGTGGTCTACTGTCATAATTTCCATTGAAATTTTTAATCTATAAGCGCGCGCGCCTTCTCAATTGCCGGACGCAGCGCTTCCACATTGCCGTTGAGAACGCTGCCGACCAGGAGCAGGTTATAGCCTGCCTTCGCCCACTTGGCCAGAGTCTCAGGGATAAAGCCCCCGATGCCGGCCACTTTGCCCACTTTCTGGCATATCTGGAGAATCTGTGTCAGCCTCTCGTTCACGGCGGGCGTGGTAACCACTTCCGTGGCCACGGCTTTAGGGTCCATACCTCCGATGTTTACCGCCAGGTCAAACGGCCCAACAATCGTGCCGGTAACGCCTTCCAGGCTCAAGATGCGGTGCAGATTGCTGATGTTTTCCAGGCTCTCCGTCTGGGGGAAAAGCACCGTGTTGTTATTGACGTAATCCATGAGAGAGCGAAATGGCACTTTGGTCAGGTCCTGGGAATCAATCAGATACGGGCTCAGACCAATGCCGGTCCCGCGGCGCCCAACGGGAGGGAAATATGACATGTTAACCGCATGGGCGGCTTCTTCCATGGTATTTACCAGGGGCAGCATTAAGCCATTCACACCGGCATCCAGATAACATCTGAAGAAGGCCGCTTTATCCTCGGTCCGCATTAAAAGGGGCATATCCATATCGCGGCAGACCTGGATATATTCCCAGACCGTCTCCTTGTTAATCAGGCTGTGTTCCGTCTCCAGCATTACAAAGCCGTCCCCCAGGCCTTTAAGCGCCTTTACCGTTTCCCCCGGGTCGCCTCCCGGCCCGACGAGCTGTCCAAACATCTTCTCCCCGGCCTGCAGTTTCTTTTTCATGTTAAAGGTTGCGTTCAGTCCCAAGTTAAAATCCTCCTTGAAAAATATTTAAGCGGGAATAAGTCAACTCACCATCAGCAAGGTTACCCAAACTGCCCACCCCGTGTCAAGGGCGCTCCTATGGAAAGAAGCCGTTGTCGCCCGCTATTTTTATTTGCTGTTTCAGGGTGTTGCTTGGTATAATTGGGTGCGTTTTTGCGCGGAATAACAGTATGAGGAATTAGATGAAAGCGGAAATCATTTCCATCGGCACTGAGCTTCTCCTCGGCGAGATAGTCGATACCAATACCCCTTATCTGGCCGGTCAGCTGTCCGTGCTTGGCATTGACCTCTATTTCACCTCGGCGGTGGGCGATAACACGGCCCGGTTAAAGGGCGTTCTCAAGCAGGCTTGGGACCGGTCGGATATCATTCTCACCACCGGGGGCCTCGGCCCAACCCAGGATGACCTCACCCGTGACGCAATTGCCGGGCTCCTGGGCGAGAAGATGGAAGTGGACCCGCAGTTGAAGCAGGACCTGATTAATTTTTTTGCCCGGCGTGGCCTGGAAATGCCAGCCAGCAATGTCCGGCAGGCAACGCTTATCCCTTCCTGCACAACGCTGATAAACCCCCAGGGCACCGCCCCCGGCTGGTGGGTGGAAAAAGAGGGGAAGATAATCGTGGCTATGCCCGGCCCTCCGGGAGAGATGCAGTACATGTGGGAAAATCAGGTTTTACCCGGATTGCAGAAGAAGACGGGCGCGGTTATCCTGACGCGCATGATAAAGACGTTTGGCACGTCAGAAGCCAAGGTTGACGAGATGCTGTCTGACCTGACGCCGTCGCCGAATCCAACGCTGGCAACCTATGCCAAGCTCGATGGCATCTATGTCCGCATCGCGGCGAAGGCAGAAAAAAAAGAAGAAGCACAAAAGATGGTTGATAGTCGCGAGGCTGATGTCAGGGCCATTCTGGGTGATATCATCTGGGGAATGGACGATGATACACAGGAAGCGGTGGCGGGCAGAGTGCTTCTTGAGAAAGGTCTGTCACTGGCCGTTGCCGAGTCGTTCAGCGGCGGTTTTCTGGCCCATACGCTGGCCGCAGACGCAAACAGTGCGCGCTATTTCAGGGGCGGGTTGATTGCATCGTCGAGCGAAGTTAAGGTGGCATTGGGCCTGGACCCGAAGCTGGTCAAGGGTGAAGACAAGGCCGAGGTGGCCAGGGCAATGGCGGTCCTGGCCCGCCAGAAACTGGATGCCACGGTTGGCATCGGTATCGAGGGTGAAGGGCACTCCGAACCGGAGAGCGGTATGGTGGCGGGCACGGTATTTATTGCTATTGACAGCGACAAGGCCGGTTTGCACGCTGTGCAGAGCTATTCCGGACGACTCTACCAGATGAAGCGGAGAGCGGCTTACTACGCGCTCTTTGATTTGGTTAAGTTATTAAAGGCATAAGACCCTGTGTTGCCTGCATCCCGTCATGTGTCATACTGATTGCTTTCGCTTGCCCTCGAAAAATGGCTGGCGTATAATCAGAATATCGATGTAAAGGAGGCAGACCGAGCACTATGAAAGCAGTCGTTAAAGAAAAAGCAGCTCCCGGGGCCAAACTCCTGGATGTTGATGTGCCGGAACCGGGACCACGAGATGTCCTCATCAAGGTAAAAGCCGCCGCCATCTGCGGCACGGATATCCATATCATGGAGTGGACACCCTACGCCCAGGCCAGAATCAAACCGCCGATGATTTTCGGTCACGAATGCAGCGGCGAGGTGGTTAAAGTCGGCAATCAGGTAACTGATTTCGCGGTGGGCGACCTGGTGGCGGTGGAGACCCATATCCCGGACGAGGCCTGTTTTATGTGCAAGACCGGACTCCAGCATATCTGCGAGAAGATGGCAATTATCGGCGTGCATGTTGACGGTGTCTTTGCGGAATACGCTAAAATCCCGGCTGTTTGCTGCTGGAAGCTCGCCAAGGACACCAATCCTGACTTGGGGGCTATCCTGGAACCGTGGGGGGTGGCGGTTAACGGCATCCTAAAAGGGGAGGTCAATAACCGCAGCGTGGCGGTATTCGGCTGCGGACCTATCGGGCTCATGGGGCTTGGCTCCATAAATGCCTGGGGTGCCAGCAAGATTTTTGCCGTCGAGCCTTCGGAGACGAGACTTGGTATGGTTCCCCAGTTTGCCCCCGATGCCGTTCTGCTCAATCCGGCCAAGCAAGATGCGGTCAAGGCTATCCTTGACGCCACCGGCGGGCGGGGTGTTGATGTCGCTATCGATATCAGCGGCAATGCCAAGGGAATTCAGGGGGCGTTCAAGGTCGTGCGGCGAGCGGGCAGAGTCAGCCTGGTGGGACTGCCGGGCGCACCGGTAGAGCTGGACATAACCGCGGATATCATCTACAAGGAAACCAGGGTCTTCGGCAGCACCGGACGGATGATGTGGCATACCTGGTACGAGATGCAGAACCTGATGGATTCGGGGAAATTTGACCCGATGCCGGTCATCACACACCGCATGCCGCTGGCGGACTTTGCCAAGGGAATTGAATTGGCCCAGGGTGGTAAAGCGGGCAAGATTCTGCTTTACCCTTAACTTGAGAGGATGGTAGTGACGGCACGGAAGCTGGGCATCGTGGCTGACGACCTGACCGGAGCCATGGACAGCAGCGGTTATTTTGCCAGTCTGGGGTTCAGCACGGTAGTGGTTCTTGACCCGAATTTTTCCTGCGATGCCACGGTAATGGTTATTACCACCAACAGCCGCGCTGAAGACCCGAAGGTTGCCCGCGAACGGGTACGGCAGGCGATGCATGGTATGGCGGGAAGGGTAGTATACAAGAAAATAGACTCCACGCTCAGGGGTAACATCGGGGAGGAGTTGCAGGTAGCCGTGGCGGCAATGGCCAGCCAGAAGGTGGTGGTGGCACCGGCTTTCCCGGCGGTGGGACGGACTACAGTGGACGGAGTCCTTCTGGTCAATGGAGTGCCGGTGGCGGAAACCCAGTTTGCCCACGACCCGATATCACCGGTAAAGGAATCCAGTATTCCCCGCCTGCTTGAGCAATCCATGCACTGTAAAGTTGGCCGTGTTTCCATTGATGAGATTGAGGCCGGGCCAGAAGCTCTCCAACAGGCCATCAGCAATAAACCTGAGAATGTCGTGGTCTGCGATGTGATGGAGGTGTCTCATCTCAGCGGTATTGCCCGGGCGGCAGCGCTGGCCGGGGGGCAATGGTTACTCTGCGGGTCCGGTGGCCTGGCGCGAGAACTGCACCTGCTTATCGCCGACGTACCCAGAACGGAGAAGGAGCAGACAAAGAGAAAACCGGTCGGGCCGGCGCTGGTGGTGGTGGGCACACGCAACCAGGTAGCGGCCAGCCAGTTGCTCAAAGCGCATGACCAGCTGGGCATTCCCGTGCTGAACCTGGAAGCGGAAAAACTGAATAAAGAGGGAATCCTCTCGGGCAAGCCTGAAAGCGTATTGAAGGAAGCTGACACCCTGATAGGTGAAGGGAAAGGGATAGCCATTTCGTCGACTTTTTCCCGGTATGTACCGGCTCTGAAACAATCGATGCCAGGAATTATGGCGGAGATAGTGGCTGGCATTCTGGCGTCTCACCAATTTGCCGGCCTGTTTCTCTCCGGTGGCGATATCGCCGTGGAGGTCTGCCGCCGGCTGCAAGTATCGGCCATCCAGGTTCACGGCGAGGTTGAGCCCGGTGTCCCGGCGGGCGAGCTGATTGGTGGACAACATCCGGCGATGAGGGTGGTCACCAAGGCGGGGGGATTTGGTACAGAGGAGGCAATGGTGAAGTCAATATTCTATCTGGAGCGAGGTAATGTGCCATGAATGAGAAATATAAAGCGCTGCTGGCTATCACGATGGGAGATGCCGCCGGCTCCGGGCCGGAGATTATCACCAAGGCGCTGGCCGAGCCGGAGGTGAGGAAACTGTGCCGGCCGGTGGTTATCGGGGACGCGGCCGCTATGAAAGAGGCTTTCACCTTTACCCGGGCACCCGGCGAGGTGAAAACAATCAGCAGGCTGGCTGAGGCCTCGTTTAAGGAAGGCATTGTCGAGGTCATTGATTTACATAATATTGAGCTCGATAAGCTGACCAGAGGACAGGTCAACCCGATGGCCGGGAAGGCAGCCTATGAGTATATAAAGCTTGGGACGGAAATGACACTGGCCGGGGAATCGGATGCCATCGTGACCTCGGCGATAAATAAAGAGGCCTTAAACAAGGCCGGGTATCATTATGACGGGCATACCCAGTTGCTGGCCGAACTCTGCGGTGTGAAAAACGTTGCCATGATGCTGGTAACGGGAAACCTGCGCGTCAGCCACGTATCGACCCATGTTTCCCTGAAAGAGGCGATAGAGCGGGCGCGCCCGCCGCGGATACTTGCCGTGCTCAAGCTCACCAGCGAGGCGGTGAAACAGATGGGCATAGCCGAACCGAAAATCGCCGTCGCCGGGTTAAACCCTCATTCCGGTGAGGGAGGCCTCTTCGGTGACGAGGAGATAAAGTACATCACGCCGGCCATTGAGGAGGCAAAAAGCCAGGGGATGAACGTCGTCGGTCCGCTGCCGCCGGATTCGGCTTTCCTGCGCACCCACGAGGGGCAATTTGACGCCGCCATTGCCATGTACCATGACCAGGGACACATCGCCGTGAAAATGCTCGGCATCACCTTTGGGGTCAATGTTACCCTGGGGCTGCCCATTATCAGGACGTCGGTGGACCACGGCACCAACTTTGGCAAGGCGGGGAAAGGCACCGCTGACCCGACCAGCCTTATCGAGGCTATCAAACTGGCTGGCGTGATGGTGCAAAACCGAAGGCGCCTTGCCAGGTAAGAATGGCATTTTCTCCAGACAGGAGAGAGTAATGGTGAACAAGGATAAACCTCTTATTGCCGTAACTATGGGTGACATTACGGGAATTGGCCCGGAGATACTGGTTAAAATTATCGTTGGGGGACCGCCAGATAAATGCCGCTTGCTCGTGGTGGGAGATGCGCTGGTTCTGCGCTCCAGTTTTAAAGCGCTGGGGGCAAAGTTTGACCTGCCCGTTTTCCGCAGCATCGAAGAGGTGGCAGCGAGTGATGCGCCGGTTATGGTGCTGGACCTGGCACAGGGAGGCAGCGAACTACTGGCGTTGGCGCGACCTCACCCCGAGGCCGGGCGGATGGCCGCCGAGGCCTTGATTCAGTCAGCGAAATGGGGGAAAGAGGGCAAGGTGGATGCCGTGGTCTTCGGCCCTCTGGTCAAGGAGACTATTTATCTGGGCAAGAAGAAATATAACGACGAGACGCAGATGATGCGCGAGCAGCTCGAGGCACCTTTAATAAAATCGGTGGCTAAAATCGGCAATATCTTTCGGGTTACCATTGCCGAGCATGTGCCGCTGGTCAAGATTCCGGAATTTATCACTAAGGAAAACGTCCTCGAGGCAATTAAGATGCTGCAGGAAGCCCTGACGATGTACGGTATAAAGTCGCCGCGCATTGCTGTGGCAACGCTCAACCCTCACGCCGGCGAAAGCGGTATGGTGGGCAGGGAGGAAATAGATTACATTGCTCCGGCCATAGAAGAGGCCAAGAAAAAGGATATTGATGTCTACGGGCCGGTTCCCGCGGATACCGTCTACGTGCGCGCCTTCAAAGGGCAGTACGATGGCGTGGTCAACATGTACCACGATCAGGCCAACATCGCTTTAAAAATGGCCGGTTTCGGCGAGATTGTGATTATTTTTACGCGCTCGCCGGTCATAATTACCACGCCCAGCCACGGGCCAGCCTATGGTAAAGCGGGGAAAGGTACCGCCGACCCCGATAACCTGAGGGCGGCGGTAGAAGTGGCCGCATCGCTCGCCCGGAGCAGGCGGGCGGGAGAAGTTTAAGCTTCCTCTGGATTAGCCCCCGCTTTTTTCAATGACCTCGTAAAGCACGCCGTCTGGACATTTAATGAAGGCGGCTTTGACCCCGGGCCCGGGCTGAAATGGCGCGGTGACGATTTCAACGCTGTTGGCCTTCATCTTGGCGATAAATTCATCCATATTGTCCACCTCCAGCCCGAGGTGGTGCAGGCCGTAGCGGGGTCCCTTCCAGTCTTTATCGGCACCGGTAGCGCTGGAGATTCTCAGCGGTATGCCGCCGAGGTCTACATCGACCAGTCGCCGACCGCCGCTCTCTATTTCTTTGGTAGTCCTGGCGCCCATCACCTTGTTATAGAACTCGATTATTTTATCGGGTTCGGGGGTGGTGATATGGGTGTGGTCATGTTTGTATGTTGCCATAGTTGCATCTCCTTTCTGTTTTCTCGTATTGTAAGCAGACACGGAGAGTATGTCAAATGCTATGGAAACGACCATAAAGCAGGTATGGGTTTGAAATTCGAGGCTGGATAATAGTAAGATAGATAGCAGTGTCCGGGAAAGAAGCAAATAAACTATGGTAGATTGGCAGGTAACCGCGGCCACCGTCTTCTGTGAGGAAGTTGATGACGAGGTAACCATCATCGTTAACAAGGACGGCTCGGTGCGCTGTGTGGGTTTTACCAGATACGGTAAGCCGAGCAAGGATACTGCCAAGTTGATGAAGCAGAAAAGCGGGCGACTCCAAAGGCGGTTGGAATGTACCGGCCCCGAGTGTCGCCGTGTTACCGATTACCGTGACCGGCTGTTTGCCGAAGAGGCGAATCAGGCGGAATCCACTGGCTCTTCATAAGGAAATGAACCAGGAAAGCAGCGAAAATAAGGTCAAGATACGAATTGATAACCTCTCCCTTTCCTTTGGTGGCGTTAAGGCCCTGATAGACGTGGGCATTGACATACGGGAGAATGAAATTCTGGCCATCATCGGCCCGAATGGTGCCGGCAAAACCTGTCTGCTGAACTGTATCAACGGTTTCTACAAGCCGCAGAAAGGGGACATATATTTCGGGGAGAGGAGAATCACCCGCATCCGACCGGACCGGGCGGCAAAGCTGGGCTTGGCACGTACTTTTCAGAACATCGAGCTTTATACCGGCCTGAGCACCCTGGACAACATCATGGCGGCGCGACACGTGCTGATGAAGCAGAACTTTCTCAGCAGCGCCCTGTATTTCGGCCCGGCACACGATGAGGAGATCAGGCACCGCAAGACGGTGGAGGACATCATCGATTTCCTGGAAATCGAGCCGATACGGAAAAAAGTCGTGGGCATGTTGTCCTACGGCATGCGCAAGCGCGTGGAGCTGGGGCGGGCGCTGGCCATAGAACCGAAAGTGCTGCTGCTGGACGAGCCGATGGCCGGGATGAACCTGGAGGAGAAGGAGGATATCGCCCGCTTCATCATTGACATCTTCGAAGGTCAGGGGGAAACCTATCCCGATTCACCGGTCCTCCGTGATGGCGTGAACTGCATCGTGCTTGTGGAGCACGATATGGGGGTGGTGATGGACCTGGCGGATAGAATCGTAGTGCTTAATTTCGGGCGAAAAATCGCGGAAGGTACCCCTGACGAGGTCAGGACCAATCCTGAAGTTATCGCGGCTTACCTTGGCAAGGAAAAACACTGACCGGTGAACAGGCTCATTCCCAGGTCCGTTCATCGACGATTTTAGGCTGCTCTTCGGAAATATTTCCCTCAGCGACAAGTTCGATTCTGTCCGGTTTGATGCGACAGATATTCTGGAACTTCTGACTCAATTCGTCAGATAGCTTCTGCTTTTCCTCACCGCTCAGCGCATGCTTGAGCTCAACCTTGAGGGTCATCCCATCGCGCTGCCCCTGGCGGGTCACTACAATCTGAAATCGGGCCACTGGCGCGAAGCTGAGGCACACCTGCTCCGCCTGGCGGGCAACCACGAACATGCCCCTTACCTTCACAGCATCGCCGGCGCGGCCCAGAATACCGGTCAGGCGATGGGCGGTGCGGCCGCACGGGCAAGGCTCGGTGGTGTATGACGACAGGTCGCCGGTGCCGAAGCGGACAAGGCCCCAGTTCAGGTTGTGCAGCGGTGTAACCACGATTTCTCCGATTTCTCCCGGTCCAAGCTGCTTTCCGGTCTCCGGGTCAGCGATTTCAATGAGGTATTCGTCCATGAGGTGCATCCCCGATTTCTCGCGGCACTCGTAGGCGAGGGCGCCCCCGCACTCGGTGACGGCATAAGCCTGATAGGTGTCTATCTTGTAGTCGTTTTCCAGCGTTTTCCGCACTGACGGAGCGAGCATCTCACCGGTGAACCAGGCGCGTTTCAGGCATAAATCTTTGCTGACGTCATATCCCATTTCCTCCGCCCGCTTGAGCACGGTCATCAGAAAGCTCGGCGTACCGACGAAGCCGGTCGCTTTCAGGTGGTGCATGGTCTGCACCTGAATATCGGTGTTGCCGGTGCCAGTGGGCACGGCGGTGGCGCCGCAGTCCCGGATGGCCTCGTGAAACAAAATGCCCGCGGGGGACAGGTGGTAGGTGAAGGTATTCACCACTATATCTCCCTTCCTGAAGCCGGCGGCCCAGAAGGTTTTGGCAAACCACTTGATGCCTTCATGCTGTATTGGCTCGTAGACGGGGCCGGGAGAAAGAAAGACACGGTCAACCTCCTCCGGAGCGATGGTAGAGAAGCCACCGTATGGCGGATGAGCTTTCTGCCGCTCGATGAGGTCGGTCTTTCGGGTGATGGGGAGCTTTTCCATGTCTTTTACGGAACGAATATGTGCTGGACTGATGCCAGCCTGGTCAAACAGTTCTTTCACGGCCGGAGCATGGCGATAGGCACGGGCGATTGCCTGCGCGAGCTTTTCATCGTGGTACTTCTCTCGCGCCTGTGGTGACATTGTTTCCAGGTCATCAAAGAATTCATCGGGCTTCTTTTTTACAGCCATCGCTTGCGCCTCTTGTAGTGTTTTACCTCGCGGTAGCTCTTCTTGGCCCCCATGGCGGAAAGCCCCATATAAAATTCCTTCACATCCTCATTATTCCTGAGGAAATCGGCTGAGCCATCGAGGACGATGCGGCCGTTTTCCATGACGTAGCCGTAATGGGCGATGCTGAGCGCTATCCTGACGTTTTGCTCAACGAGCAGCACCGATGTTTTCTGTTCCATGTTGAAGCGATTGATGATGTCGTAGATTTCTTCTACGAGGAGTGGTGCCAGCCCGAGCGATGGCTCGTCCAGCATCATCAGCTTGGGGTCGGCCATCATGGCGCGGCCGATGACCACCATCTGCTGCTCTCCGCCGGAGAGGTAGCCGGCGGTATTGCGACGGAGGTCCTTGAGCCGGGGAAAGTAGTGGTAGACCATCTCAAGGTCGTTTTTCACGGCATGGCGGTCGCGGCGCTGGTAAGCGCCAACCGTCAGGTTTTCTTCTGCGGTCAGATGGCCAAAGACACGGCGTCCCTCAAGCGCCTGGATAATTCCCAGTTTTCCTATCTCCTCGGCACCTTTTCGGTCGATTCTAGCATCGTTCCAGGTGATGCTGCCGTCGGTCACCTCGCCCTCTTCAACGTGGAGCAGGCCGGAGATCGCCTTGAGTGTGGTGCTTTTACCGGCACCGTTGGCGCCAAGGAGGGTAACGATGGCACCGTCCTCCACACTCAAAGAGACGCCGTGCAGCACGCGTATCACATTGAGGTAGGTAACCTCAATATTGTTCAGCTTGAGCATATCGGGTTATTCCTAGAGGGGCACGGCCTCTGCCGCGCCCCTGTATTCTCTAACTACTGACCGAACCAGTCGAACTCCTCGTATTTCACCACGGGTGCTTCTATCCAGTCGGTAATCGGTACGATATTGCCGCCCTGTATCTGGAAGAGCCTGACCGATTTTGATAACCGGTTATCTCCGGGGCTGTAGCTTACCGGACCGTGAAGCCCGCCAACGTCAAAGTTGTTCAGCTTCTGGATACCCTGGGTCTCCACTGCCTGCCAGGCTTCCTCGCCGCCTTTGGCCAGCACATCATAGCCGGCATTCTCTATGGCCAGCCTCAGAATCTCGGCCACAATCAAGCTCTGCGACCAGGAAGTGATGTAGTCCATGTTGCCGTAGTCCTTAGGATGCAGTTTCTGGCAGTACTCCGTCATCTTGGCCATACCGGGAACATTGTCTCCCCAGTTCACGGTGGGGAACACGCCGTAGACGCCTTCCACAACGTCAGCCCCGGCGATGTCAACCAGTGCTTTGGTAATGCCGGCGTGGCCGAGACCAATGGTGACGCCGGGATAAAGCCCCAGGTCAACCGCGTTCTTGATGATGACGGCGGTCGGTGCCGGCGTGCTGGAGATGTAGAGGACGTCAGGATTTGATGCCCTAATCCGGGTCAGGGAATCCATTTCCGATGTGGTATCTGCCTTGTGCTCATCGGTGGAAATAATCTCAATACCCAGTTCCTCGGCAGTAGCTTTAGCGGCATCAAGGGCGCCGTAACCGGTGGAATTATTGAGCAGGTGCATCGCCATCTTGGGTTTACCGGGACCTTTCCAGATATTCTCCATGTAGTATTTGGCGAAAGCTGCCCAGTCATCGCCGTAATCTGGCATCTGCCCGTAGATGTGCTGCGGTGGGCGATGCAGTATAGGGGCATTGAACGAAGCGATGCCCGGGAAACCGGCGCGGTTGGCGATTTCCATGGACGCCGACATCATCGCCGAAGAAGCGGTGGTGTACAGGACACAGTCCTCATCCATGAACCTCTTGACATTGGTGACCACCTTGGCGGCATCATAGGCGTTGTCCAGCCACACCACTTCAATTTTGTAGCCGGCCGCGCCGCCCAGCTCGTTGTTAATGTATTCAATGGCATCAAGGTTAGCGTGTCCCATGGGCGATCCCTTTTCCGCTGCCTTTCCCGTTGATGGCGTGGACATGCCCACCTTTATCGTTTTTCCGCCGGGACCGGCACAGGCGCTGATAACCGGTAGTACTGCCAGCATTAAAGTCAGGCAGACAACTACGGCTACCACCAGTAATCTTTTGTCTTTCATTTTATTTCCTCCTTTCAGTATTACGGGATGGCTCTTCTTGAATATTACATTATAGCCTATACCTCCTTCTTCAGGCTAATATGAGAAAGGCCAAAGTCGATAAGCCGATTTAAACAAGGCCCAGCGGTGGGCAAGGCCCCTCGGCTCAAGTATCAGGAACAGGATAATGACCAGGCCAAATAGCATGGGTGTAACTCCGGTGGCAAATCCGGAGGGAAACATGGTAAAAGTTTTTTCCAGGAAGGGCACTATTTCCACAGTCAGAATCTGCTGGAGCAGTCGTATGAAGACGACCCCAAAGATAGGTCCAATGGTGGTGCCGAGGCCACCAATGATAATCATGCCGACGTACAGGATTGACTCCGTCAGGCTGAACTGTTCGGCGTTGAGGAAGCCAATCCAGTGGCCGAGCAGCGAGCCGGCGATTCCGGCCATAAAGCAACCGATGAAAAAGGCCAGCAGCTTGTAGTACAGAAGGTTGATGCCCATTACCTCCGCTGCCAGGTCGTTATCCCTGATGGCGATGAATGCCCGGCCGACCCGTGTCCGTGCCAGGTTCTTAGCGAAGAAGATGCAGAGAGCGGCAATGCTTATGATAAGGTAAAACTGGCTGGTCTCACTCCGGAACTCAAAACCGGCGATGGAGGCATAGGGGACTTTAATGCCGACGAAACCACCCGTTAACGACCAGTGGTTGATGACCCAGATAATGATGAACTGGGCGGCGATGGTGGTGATGGCCAGGTAGAATCCTTTGACCCGCACCGATGGCAGCCCGAATATCAGCCCGATGAATCCGGCCATTAGTCCGGCACCGACCAGTCCTACCAGGAAGGGCAATTCAAATCTATTGGTCAGAACGGCGGCGGTATAGGCGCCTACCGCGATGAAACCGGCGTGGCCGATGGATAACTGCCCGCAGTAGCCGGTGAGGAGGTTGAGTCCGGTGGCGGCAATCAATGTGATGCCGATAAGGTTGGCCACGCCCAGCCAGTAGTTACCCAGGTAAAGCGGTGCGGCGAGCAGAAGCACCAGAAAGCCAAAGAATAGCGCCCAGTGCGTCTTGGTACGCAGGATGGCCATGTCCTGAGCGTAGGTATAATTGCGGGTCCCGCTCGGTAAACTCATTAATTAAATCCTCTCGATGCGTTCTTCCCCAAACAGCCCGTAGGGCTTGATAATCATGACAATGATGATAATGACAAACGGAATGATATCCTTGACTCCCGCCCACAGGTGGGGCGTCAGGTAGCCGCCCCCGAGGCTTTCGCAGAGCCCGATAATCGGGCCGGCAACCACAGCGCCAAGGAATGAATCAAGTCCGCCCAGTATCACCACCGAAAATGCCTTGAGGCCGGTCTCCACCAGCCCGTGGGTAATGCCGCCGATGCTGGAAATAAGTATGCCGCCAATGGCCGCCACCACGCAGGCGAACATCCAGGACCTGGAAAAAACGGCGGTCACCGGGATGCCACATGCCTGAACCGCCATCTGGTCGTCGGCGGTGGCCCTCATGGCAATGCCCATCTTGTGGTAGCGGAAGAAAAGGGTCAGGAGGACAAACACTATAAGGCAGATGCCGACCACCCACACGTATTCCTGGGAAACTACCGCCGGGCCGATATGAATGACTTCTCTGGGGAATAACCTGGGGAGCGCATCAACGCTCCAGGGCCAGATAAAGGTGACCACGCCCTCGATGAGGTAGCCGATGCCCAGCGTCACGGTAATGAGCGCCAGAATCGGCTGGGCGATGAGGGGGCGCAGGGCGAAGCGCTCAATAGACCAGCCCAGGCCGAGGGCGAAGAGAATGACCAGCGGGAATGCCAGCCAGATCGGGAACTCTGCCTGCACCAGCATGGCATAGGTAAACCATGAGGATATGAGCACGATCTGTCCCAGAGCCAGGTTGGCCACGCTGCTCGACTTCCATATAAGGGCGAAGCCGAGGGCAATCAGCGCGTAGACCATGCCCACGGAAAGGCCGGTGATGACGTACTGTAAGAATTCAGCCATTTGACATAATATCCTTTAAGAAATATCTCTCACCTTGATGCTCGTGCTCACGAATCCCTGGCGGCCATCCCGATAGGTCACCGGAGCCTGCACGTTGATATCTTTGCCGTTGTTATACATTGACTCAATCAGTTCTTTGTAGCGCTCCTCCATGAATTCGCGGCGAATTTTTCGGGTGCGGGTCAGCTCCGCCTCATCGGCGTCAAATTCCTTGTGCATGAGGACGAACCGCTGCACCCTTGCCGGCTCCGGCAGATAGCCGTTCACCCTGAGCAGGTCTTTACGTATGAGGTCGGCCACCTCCTCTTTCTGCGAGAGGTCGACGAAGGTGGTGTAGGGGATATGGTGGCGTTCAGCCCACTTACCGACCATGCCAAAATCGATATTGAGAATCGCCGAGACAAAATCCTTGTCCTTGCCACCGATTACCATGGCGTCCTTGATGTAGGGACTGAACCTGAGCCTGCCCTCGACGTACTGGGGAGCGTACTTGATGCCGGAACGCAGCTGCCCGAGGTGGTCCATCCGGTCAATGAACAGCAGATGTCCGTCATCATCAATGTTGACCGCATCGCCGGTGCGGCACCAGCCATCAACCAGTGTTGTCAGGGTCTTGCTATCGTCCTTATGATACCCGTTAAACAGGCATTTGTTTCTCACCAGAAGCTCGCCTTCATCGGTGATGCGCACTTCGGTGCCGATGGCTGGCCGACCGACACTTTCAAATTTGATTTCACCTTTACCGTGCGAAGAGATAAGACCGGCTTCAGTGCTGCCGTAGTTCTGGCGCAGTTCTATGCCAATGGCGTGGATAAGGCGGAAAGTGTCCAGGCTGAGCACCGAACTGCCGGTTACGGCAAACCTGACATGGCTCAAGCCGAGGCGGTCTTTGAGCGCACGGAAAAGCAGGAAGTAGGCGATACCGTAGAGTAAGCGCCAGAACAGGCTTGGCTTTTTTTTGGCAAAATTAAAATCAGCCATTTTGTAACCCACGGGCATGAACAGGCGATAGACAAAGCGTTTCAAAGGATGGGCGTCAATCATCTTGACCTGGATATCGCGCACCAGGCTTTCCCACTGGCGGGGCCCGTAGATGACGAAGTTGGGGCCGACTTCACGGGTGTCCTCGGCGATGGTCCCCGGTTCTTCGGGGAAATTGAGCCTTGCCCCGCTGAGGAGGTGGGGGATGGTGGCGAAAAAGCTGTCGCCGACCCATGCCGCCGGGAAGTTGGAGATAAGGTCGTCGTCCTCGGTTAGCGGATAGCGGTCAACAAAAGACCGGGCAGTGTTGATGAGCGCTTGGTGGGTGAGCACGGCTCCCTTGGGCAGGCCGGTGGTGCCGGATGTGTAGTAGATAAAGGCAGTGTCGCTGCCCTTACCCTGCTCTATGTTCTGCTCGAACAGTCCCTGATGCTTCTGCTCATATGCCCTGCCCAGCTTGATGACCTCGGCGAAGGAAATCAGTGTCGGGTCATCGTAGTTCCTCAGGCCCTTGGGGTCCCAGTAGATAATTTTTTTCAACTCGGGCAGTTCCTCTTTAATTTCCAGGAACTTGTCTGTCTGCTCCTGGTCATTGACGATGGCGAATCTGGCTCCCGATTGCTCGGCAATGTATTTCACCTCGGACGGGATGGAATCGACGAATATGCCGGTGACAATGCCCTGTGCCGCCTGCGTGGCGAACTCGCCCCAGAACCATTCCTGCTCATTATCCCCGATGATGCAGACTACATCGCCCGGTTTCAGCCCGAGACTTATCAGGCCCAGAGAAAAGTACTTTACTTTATCGTAGTAAGCCTGCCAGCTGTAGCGCTGCCAGACGCCGAAGTTCTTCATGGACATGGCAGTCCTCTGGGGCCACCGCTCGTAGTTGTGCTTTATCAGTTTTGGTATGGTATCCGGAACTTCAGCCAGCACTTCAATGTCCTTTAGCTATCTTTTCTTTCTAAAAATGACCGATTTTTGGTTATAAAAATACCTCCCGCCCGGGAGGTACTCTTATCAATATACTTTCTTTATTTATTAATGATTAATTATGTATATTCGCTTCCCCCCAAGCGCACCCCGATGCGCCCGGTAAAGACGAATTTGGTGTTCCCCGGTTGGTAACGAGTCGTACTCATGATTGAGATGAAGTTTAGCATAATGAAAATGAGGCTGTCAATAACGGTGTTAGCGGGCGGTTGATTTTGAGGGCGCATCAGCCAGCGGTATTGTTGTTCCCGTTGCCTTGGCGATGAGTTTCCCCTCCTGGTTGGTCACCGTCATCTCGGCGATGCTCACCCGTCGACCGCTCCTCACCACGCGTCCCTCGGCGATAAGCTCATCGCCGGCTTTGGCCGGGGCGATGAAATGGATGTTGAACTGTGAGGCCACGTTGGGACGCTTCATTGAGTTCACCGCGTAGCCGAAAGCCTGGTCGGCCACGGCCATGGTAATGCCGCCGAAAGTAAGGCCGTTGAAATTCTGGTGTTCGGGGAGCACCTTGATGCTCACTCTGGAATAGCCCGGCTGGAGCTCCAGAAGCTGCATGTTCAGGAAAGAAGCGATGGGCTCATTCCTGGCTTCGGCCAGCAGTTCCGATACATTATCTGAGGCTTGATTCTGCTCCGGCATTGTTTATACCTCTACATAATGGCTGGCAAGACTCTCATCCGGTCAGGCCGTATTTCCGTGCCGCCTGGCGCAGGCCATTGAGCGAACCTTTCAGGACTTTATCTTCCACGCAGTAGGCAATGCGGAAATAGCCCGGCGTGCCGAAACCTCGACCGGGAACGGTCAGCACTTTCAATTTCTGTAGTTCCCGGACAAAGGCAACATCGTCCTCAATCGGGGACCTGGGGAAAATGTAGAAAGCCCCCTGGGGCTTGACCATCGAATAGCCCATCTCCGATAGATTGTCGAACATGAAATCTCTCTTTTGCTGGTACTCGGCTACCGAGACGGTGACTCCCTGAAGGTGGCGCACAATGTGCTGCATCATGGCTGAGGCGTTGACAAAGCCGAGCGTCCGGTTGACATGGATGAAGCCGTTGACCAGCTCTTCCCTGCCCTGGCATTCCGGGTGCACGGCGATGTAGCCGATTCTCTCCCCGGGCAGGGCTAAATCTTTTGAATGCGAAGTAGCGACGATACTGTTGCGGTGGTGGTGTGCTGGGAAGGGGTACTTGAGGCCATCGTAAATCAGTTTGCGGTAAGCTTCATCGCTGATGAGCAGAATGTGCGTTCCGAGCCGGGCCTCTTTCTTGCTGAGCACTTCACCGATGGCGCGCAACTTTTCCTCGCTGTAGACCGCACCCGAAGGATTGTTGGGCGAATTGATAAGTACGGCTCTCGTTTTTTCATTGACGGCCTGTTCCAGTTCATCCACTCTGGGGGCAAACTGCTCATCCGTGGACAGAATACGGGAGATTCCATAGTGGTTATCCACGTAGTGGGTGTACTCGGCGAAGTAGGGGGCAAAGATGATGAGCTCATCTCCCTGATTCAGTATCGTTTTCAATATGACATTCAGCGCGCCGGCCGCTCCGTGGGTCATCACGATATCCTTGCCGGTGAATTTGATGCCTGTCTCCAGCGCAAGCTGTTCGGCCACGGCGGCTCTGGTCTCGTCGTAGCCGGCATTGCTCATGTAGCGGTGCGTCCCAGGGGCAGGGTGCTCGGTAATTTTCTTCAGTTCCCGGAAGAACTCGGCTGGCGGCTCCATGATGGGATTGCCCAGAGAGAGGTCAAAGATGTTTTTCTCTCCGTACTGCTTTTTCAGAATGGCGCCTTCTTCAAACATGCGGCGAATCCAGGAACCACTCGCCATGCTTTCCTTAACTCTTGCTGATACGGACACCTTGTATTTCCTTTCTGCCGCGGTCGAAGGCGGTGAGGTTTATCTTTCTGACCTTCTCCGGTAAACGATTGGCAATGCTCTCTTTCCAGGTGCTGACCCTGAAGGGCATAAAATGCGAAGCGCAGCCGAGCATGAAGATGTTGAGCGCCCTGATATTGCCCAGTTCTTTCGCCCTGTCTGTGCCGTTGATGAAGTATACCCGGTCGGTAATCTGCTCCAGAACACCCTGTATTTCTTCGTCAGTCGGGTAGCGGGTATTGCCTAGGCTCACCGAGAGGGGAGGCAGGGCATGGTTGTTGACGACGGCGATGCCGCCGGGTCGGAGGTAGCTGGCCCAGCGGGCCGCCTCCAGCTTTTCCAGGGCGATGAGCAGGTCGACATCACCTTCTCTAATCAGTGGCGACCACACCTTCTCCGCGATGCGCATGTGGCTGAGCACGCTGCCGCCGCGCTGAGCCATACCGATGGTATCGGTTTTTTTGACGTCGTAGTCGGCGGCGATGGCCGTCTCGCCGATGATATCGCTGGCCAGGATAATCCCCTGACCTCCCGCGCCGGTAATCAATAAATTCATTGGTCTCATTTTGTTACTTCAACTGGTTTATCTTTGACGGCGGGCCAATTGCCTGCTTGGGGCATATCTGCTGGCAGACGGCACAGGTATCCCCAACGCACAGTGAAGGCTCAATGTAAAACTGCTCGTCCGTTCGCTGGATTGCCGAGCAGCCGAGCAGCAGGCAGGTTCCACAAAGATTGCAGCTTTCCATGTCGATGGCTCTGGGCTCACCGCGCTTTGGCACCCGCACCGCGCAGGCACCGCGGACGATGACGACGGAAAGCTCAGGACTGTCCAGGGCGCCTCTGACGTTGCGTCGCAATTCTTTCATATCGAAAGCGTTAACGACCCTGACATCACTTACGCCAATGCCGCGAATCAGGTGCTCCAGTGCCACTTTATGGGCCTCCTTGCCCTGCACCGAGATGCCAGTGCCGGGGTGTTCCTGGTGTCCGGTCATGGCGGTGGTGCCATTGTCCAGGATGACCAGGGTTATCTTCGAGTTATTGTAGACACCATCTACCAGACCGGTAATTCCAGAATGCAGGAAGGTGGAATCGCCGATAACGGCCACCACCTTCTTGCCGATGTTGGCCTTTTCCATGCCCAGCGCTTCCCCGATGCTGGCGCCCATGCAGGCGCAGGTGTCCATGGCGAGTAGCGGCGGGTATGCGCCCAGCGTGTAGCAGCCGATATCGCCGGTGATGATTAATGGCGAATCGGCCAGTGTCTTATTCTGTGCCTCGGCCAGCCTGGCACGCTGGCCAAGGCTGCTCAGCACGAAGAAAACGCCGGTGTGGGGACAGCCGGGGCAGAGCAGAGGGGGACGACGGGGCAGCTCAATGCCGGTCCCCGTTTTCCGGCGCGGTGAACCAGGGAGAAGGCCGGCTTTCCGGCCCGCTTCATAAATGATGTCGGGGTTGAGTTCGCCAACTCTGGGTATGAACTCCTTGCCGATTACCTCGATACCCATGGCCTGCATGTTTTCCTGCAGGAACGGGTCGAGCTCTTCCACAACCAGCAGTTTTTCTACCTGTTTGGCAAAGTGATGGAGAAGGTTGCGGGGGAGAGGGTATGTCATCCCGAGCTTGAGAAACGATGCTTCGGGGAATACTTCCCGGGCATACTGGTAGGCTACCCCGCTCGTCACCACACCGAGCTTTTTATTGCCCTGAACGACCTGATTGAGCGGGCAGGTCTCGGCATATTCAGTGAGCTTGACCAGGCGTTCTTCCATGAGCGGGTGGCGGATGCGGGCGTGAGCCGGCAGCATGACATACTTGGCGGCATTGTACTTAAATGACGGTTGTCTGTCAGGCAACTTCCGACTCCGCCTGACGTCCACCACCGTTTTGGAGTGGGAAATTCGGGTGGTGGTACGCACCATCACCGGCGTATCAAACTGCTCGCTGAGGTCAAAGGCATGAGCCATAAAGTCGTAAGCTTCCTGGCTGTCGCCTGGCTCCAGGACGGGCACCTTGGCCAGACTGGCATAATGGCGGTTATCCTGCTCCCCCTGCGAGCTGTGCGCGCCGGGGTCGTCGGCGCAGATGACCACCAGCCCGCCATCGATGCCGGTGGTCGATGCTGCCATGAAGGGGTCGCTGGCCACGTTCAGCCCCACCTGTTTCATCGAGGCCATGGCTCGCACACCGGCATAGGACGCTCCCAGCACCACCTCCATCGCTACCTTTTCGTTGGTCGACCACTCGGCGTAGACGTCATCAAAGCGGGCGATAGCTTCCAGAATCTCAGTACTTGGAGTTCCGGGGTAGGCGGCGGCAACCTTGACACCAGCGTGGTAGGCTCCCAGAGCGAGGGCTTCATTCCCGGATAAAAGCCTTTTCATTACCGACATATTATACCAATGATAGCACAATTTGCCCATCGGAAAAACGCGTGAGGGAATTGACAAAGGGAGTCCATAACTACATAATACGCTTAACAATTGGAGATGAAAGGAGGTTGCCATGCCAGTATACATGATGCTTACCACCCTTACCGATACGGGGCGCAAAGCGCTTCAGGATGACCCGGAGATATTGAAGGGATTCAATAAGGAAGTGGAATTCATGGGGGTGAAAATTCTGGACCAGTACGCGCTGCTCGGCCAGTACGACTTCGTTAATATTGTGGAAGCACCGAGCAATGAGATCGTGGCCAAACTGGCCACCAGATTGAGTGCGCAGGGCCACTTCTCCACGCTGACCCTGGCGGCAATCACGATCGATTCGCTCATTGAAACCCTGAAAGAGAAAGACAGACCCTGGCAGTAACCGTTACCGATGAAACCCTTTCAGTTTAATCGCGCTGTATTTTTTATTTTACATAACGTTGTTTAAAAACCATGTCAACGGTACCACCTGACGTAAAATCAAAGATTCTGGCTATGCAGAAAGGTGAAATAACCGAGCATTTCATCTACCAGAGACTGGCCAAATCGGTGAAGGACTCTCATAACCGGGATGTCCTCAAGCGTATTGCCAGAGATGAACTGAGACACCACAACCTGTGGCAGCAGCATACCGGCGAAAAGGCAAGCCCGAGCCGCTTTAAGATATGGTTTTACTATCTCATCTCGCGCGTTTTCGGTCTTACCTTCGGCATAAAGCTGATGGAGGAAGGGGAGGAAAAGGCACAGGTAGCCTACAACGAAATCGCTCATTTTGTTCCGGAAGCCTCTAATATTGCCAGCGATGAACACCGTCATGAGCAGGCGCTGGTCCGCCTGATAGATGAAGAGCGCCTCCACTATGCGGCAGACGTGGTGCGGGGGCTGAATGTGGCCATCGTGGAGCTTACCGGGACGCTGGCCGGCCTGACGCTGGCGCTGCCCGAGTCCAACCTGATTGTGATGGCCGGGCTGATTGTCGGGGCGGCGATGGTGCTTTCCGTGGCCAGCACGGAATACCTGGGGGCAAAATCGGGCGGGGGCAGCCGCAGCCCTTTAAAGGCGGTGCTTTATGGCGGCCTGACCAATGTCGTTACCTTTATCTTTTTACTTTTCCCCTACCTCGTCTTTGATAACGTCTACCTGTCTCTGGGGGTCATGATTTTCAATGCCATCGTGGTGGTCTTCCTGTTCAGCCTCTACATTTCGGTAGCCCGGGAAATTTCCTTCCGCAGGCGGTTCTCCGAAATGGCGCTGGCCAGCCTTGGCGTAGCCGCCCTGGCTTTTCTAATCGGTTACCTGGCCCGGACTTTCCTGCATCTAAATGTCGAATAACGGCAAGGCCGGAAGGTGAGGCCGCATTCTATCAAACATCGCTTATGGGCTGTACTGGATTTCGGCGTTGGGATAAACGGCAACGGCGGCACCATTGCCATTCTTTTCTTGAAGCACCTTCAGGACGTCATCCCACCGGTGTAAAAATATTGCCCTCTCCCTGCCACCGAACCAGGAGCAGCTCTGGAGGTCAGGGTATTCAGTGAAGACGATAAGGCGGTTGACCTGAGAGGGGATTTTACGTTCCTTTCGCAGCGGTCCCCAGATTGTTTCCCCGAATGGCCCTAACAGGTAGTGCGTTACCTGTCCCTCCGGGTGGTTGGCGATAACGACGATATCTCCTCCCTCGGGCTTGAGTGCTGGAAAGGTGATGGACAGGCCGATCCAGGCTTCGTTCGCCTTGGCGAAGGCATTGGCGATAACGATATCTTTGTTGGCCAGCTTTGGCGTCAGGTAATGCTGCTTTGCTTCTTTAACCGCTTCTTCATAGGCCGGTTTCAGCGCCCCGGCATAGACGGCCACCGTTTCACCCCACATATTGACCACGCAGTTGATGAGGACGTCAATGCCAGCCAAATCGCCTGCTTCCTCTATGTCCAGGCGTCCCAGATTATCGTCGTAGACGCCATGGCCCGTGTACTGAGGCCCTTTCGCCAGTTGAGCCTTGCGGAACATCTTGTGGTTATGTTCGATGGTCTCGAATGAAGTCACCCCGGGAAGAACGATTTTTCCGCCCCCGCCAAAGCCGGTACTGGGGTGGGGCACCACCGAGCCGATGGCGATTTTAAGGTCGCAGTTCATCACCTCGTCATTCACGTAGACCTTGGTTCTGTAGGTCTTCGTCGTGCCGATGTACGTGCAGTTGGCGTAAGGATTGTGGTTGTAGACCGGGAAGCGGGCCAGTGTCTCCTCGCCCAGTTTCTTCACAAAGTCGAGTCGATTCATGGCGCCGTGGCAACCCAGCGCGGCGATAAAGCGGATATTGCTGTCAGGGATACCGGCGGCGGCCAGCTCCTCGAGCACAAAGGGCACGATTTCCGCCACGCGGGTTACCCGGGTCATATCATCGAAGATGATGACCACTTCTTTTTTCCCTCTGGCGAGTTCCCGTAGCGGCGATGTGCCAATCGGTTTGCCGGTGACTGCTTCTTTAATCTGTTCGAGGCTCAGGGCAGGCCGGTCATAGCCAGCCATGTAGCCCATCTCCACCTGCCAGTTGTCTGGCAGAGATAGCTCCAGTTCTTTTGTGCCGTACCAGGCCATTTGTGGCAATCTGAGCTTGTTCGACATTATGAACTCCTTATAACATACTATAAACAAGACTGTATATCAGCATTAGGGAAAACGGCAACCCTGGCATTGCTGCCATGTTTTTCCTGAAGAAGTTGTAAGACTTCGTCCCATCTGGTGCAATACATAATCCTGGCATCATCGTCAAACCAGTGACTGCCCGGATGAGGGTATTCATTATAGACAATCAGGCGGTTTACCTTCTCCGGTATCATTACCCGCCGGTGCTGCACCGCCCAGGTATCTTTTCCCCAGCGACCCCCAAGATAGTGAGGGACGCGGCCCTCGGGGTAATTGGCGATAAGGACCACGTCACCACCGCTGCTCAGCGCAGGAAAGGAGATGATAAGACCGACTGAGGTGACGTTGTTCGGGGATGAAACGTTGGCGATAACGATATCCTTTTCCGCTGTCTCTGGCGTCAGGTAGTGAGTCTTGGCTTCCTGTACGGCGCCGCGGTGAGCGGCGATAATGTCGCCTGTATAGAGCGCCACCGTCTCCCCCTGACCGTTTATCAGGCAGTTAACGAGGAAATCAACGCCGACTATTCTGGCTGCCTCGTCAATATCCCGGCGCAGGGGATTATTATCATAAAGGCCCATGCCGATTTCTGGCTTCTCTTTTTGCTTTTCCCGGCTTTTATGGCCCATCATATGATTATGCTGGATGGTTTCAGAGGAGGCTATGCCAGGCAGAATGATTTTGCCGCCGCCACTGAACCCGGCAATGTGATGTGGCACGACTAAGCCGATGGCAATCTTCAGGTCGCACTTCATTACCTCTTCGTTTATATATACTTTCGTCTCAAACGTTTTTGTGGTGCCAGCGCAGGTGCAGTTACCGAAGGC
>JADHXF010000063.1 GCA_016783105.1 Dehalococcoidales bacterium
CCCCAGCTCTGACATGGTCAATCCCTGTCCCTTGTGGTATCCTTTCTTCATCGGCATATCCTCCCATTTTCTTATTTGGCTTTCCTATAGGGTAGGACATGCCGATTCCTTTTTCCACCACATTCGGGACACAGCCGTATAACGTTTATCTATATTTAGTTATAATAAGTTTTGTATATATAGTTCTTCTATGCCCATCTCTTCTTTTAAGAACGCTCTTACTCTCTCTGTATCTATCGGTCTAGAGAGCTTAGAAAACCCATTTTTAGAACGATTAATCAGTAAGAGGTCATCTAAATTTGAATGTCTTACTACTTCAGGGTTGTGAGTGGTGGTTATTATCTGTACTTTTCTGGATGCTTCTTTCATTAAATCCATTACTTTTGAAACGAGGCGGGGATGAATATGTCTTTCTGGTTCTTCAATGATTTTTAATAATTTATCTTCAAAGAACAAACAAATAATCAAGGAAGTTAAATTTATTGTACCATCAGATAATAAAAAAGCAGGGAAAGCAGCACTCTGGGTATGCCTCTCACGGAGTGTAAATAATACTGTGTCTGCTATATTCTGTATACGGAATCCTTCCACAAACGGTAAGAGGTCACCTATTATGTTGTAGAACTTTTGTTTCTTATTTCTGTTCTTTAGTAGATGATTTATGGCTACAGCAAGGTTGCATCCATCTGATTCTAATTCCACACGCCCTGTAATTAATTGTGGTTTCTTAGATTGCCGTGCATCAAAATCGTAAGTACCAACTCCTTGAAGGAGAGATTTTAGCATCATGATAGCTTGTGAAGGGAAAATCGTAGCTGAGTTTACATACAGTTCTTTCGATTTAAGTGTGGTTTTTGTACTAAATCTCTCCAGATATTGAAGTTCAAAAATATTAGCTAGAAAATCCTTCTCACGTACACCAGTAGGCAGCTGAAATGAGAATCTTGGTGTCCGTTTTGAACTGTCAATTATTATCGTCCCATCACCGAGATAATCGCCCTTTGTCAATCCTTTACGGATTCCCGTAAACATATAAAATTTGCATTTCTGTCTTAAAACGTCCTTTACTATTTCTAAGCGTTTACGTTCGACACCGAAATTCAAAGTAAAGGTATATGATGTTTCTATGGCTTCACAACCGATTCCTCGTGCTCTGTAAGGACTTGGGTAGTATTTAATTAAATCATTGCTTATTACTTCTATTGAAAACTCCTGAGAGGTACCAAGCGTTGTATTAAGGAGATATTCAGCACCACCTTGCATTGAAATTGCATTATCAAGTCCGAATTCTGACACGTCTTTCAAAAACTTAAAGATTTGTATGAAATTAGACTTACCTGAGGCGTTTGCGCCGATTACAACATTTAGGTCGTGTAAATCAACATCTATGTTATCAAAACTTCTGAAGTTTGATACTATTAGTTTTTTAATACTCATTGTGTTGTATCACTTTGAGAATGACTAGCTGCCTGTAATATCCAATATCAAGCTACCTTGATGATGAATATAATTCTATCCCTCGCAGTAGCGGGTGTCAATGTAGGTATGGCTTTCTTATTGAAAGGGTAGGCTATATATTCTACCCCACCACCACGTTATCAATCAGCCTCGTTTTGCCTATCTTCACCGCCAGTGACATTAAAGCGGGCGTCCTGACCGTGTCCATCTCCTCTAAAGTCTCCGGGTCGGCGATGCTCACATAGTCAATAACTGCCAGAGGCTCTTTCTGGATGAGCTCCCGCATCTGCTTTCTAATGCGTCCGGCGTCTTTTTCCCCGCCTGACCAGAGCTCCCTGGCCAGGCACAGCGCGCGGTAGAGGACGGGGGCGGCTTTACGCTCATCAGAGTTCAGGCAGGCGTTGCGGCTGCTTATGGCCAGCCCGTCGGGGTCGCGCACCGTGGGCAGGGCAACGATTTTCAGGCCCATGTTCAGCTCCTGCACCATCTTTTTCACCACCAGCGCCTGCTGCGCGTCCTTCTGCCCGAAGTAGGCCACGTCCGGCTGTATGATATTGAACAATTTATTTACCACCGTGGCCACCCCGCGGAAATGGCCGGGCCGGGAAGCGCCCTCAAGTCGGTCGGTCACCTTTTCAATGTCTACCCAGCTGTTGAACCCGGCGGGATACATCTCCGCCACCGGCGGCATGAAGACCGCGTCAACGTTCTCCTTCTCCAGCAGAGAGAGGTCGCGGGGGAGGTCGCGGGGATAAGTTTTAAAGTCCTCGGTGGGGCTGAACTGGGCGGGGTTGACAAAGATGCTGACCACCACGGACGGGTTCTCAGCGCGGGCTTTCCGCACCAGGCTCAAATGCCCCTCGTGGAAAAAGCCCATCGTGGCCACGAAGCCGACCGGCTCCGCCAGGTTTTTTCTGGCACGCCTCATCTCGACAATGGTTTCAACGACCTGCATGGTGGAATTTGCTTCCCCAAATAAAAAAGCCCCCTCAGCGATACCTGAGATGGGCCGTCTCTCTGTGCTTTTCATTTTGCCGTCTCGGTCCTTTCCGATCCAAGCGACCATCGTGCCAAATCGGTTTTTCAGTGCTCACCGCCCGCAGGGTCGATGGCAAACATCAACGATGTCAGGGTGATTGTATAACTCGGCCGTCGTTTTGTCAATATGGTTTTCAGCCAGGGTGTTTTAGAGGGGCGCCAGCCCCTCTTTCTAAAATATTCCCCCTTTCCTTTCAAGGAGAGGGGGATAAAGGGAGTGAGGTCAACGTAAACAGCTATGATAAATTGTCTTCATAGCCACATTAACTTATAATAAGGGGAAAACTTGAGGTGACAGGGCCATAGAGATTATCCCGGCAATTGATATCAAAGACGGCAGGTGCGTGCGCCTGTACCAGGGTGACTACGAGCGGGAAACCGTCTTTTCCGACGACCCTCTGGAAGTAGCCCTGAAATGGCAGGCCAAGGGCGCCTCGAGGCTGCATGTCGTTGACCTGGACGGGGCGGCGGCGGGTGAACTGCGCAACCTGGACATCATCAGGGAGATTGCCAGGGCCATACTCGTCCCGGTGCAGCTTGGCGGCGGTATTCGCCGACTGGAAACAATCAAAGAGGTGCTGAAAGAGGGCGTGGAGCGCGTGGTGCTGGGCACGGCGGCGGTGGAGAATGCCGAGCTCGTTGCCGAGGCCTGCCGCAAGTACCGCGACTCGATTGTGGTGAGCGTGGATGCCCACGAGGGACAGGTAGCCATACAGGGCTGGCGCAAGACAACGGAACTGACCGCGCACTCCTTTATCAGGGCCATGCTCAAACTCGGCGTGAAGCGGTTTATCTATACCGATATCAGCCGCGACGGCACGCTCACCGAGCCTAACTTCGACGCCATTTCCGAGGTCATCGATGCCACCAGGGCACCGGTGATTGCGGCCGGCGGCATATCCTCGCTCAACCACCTCAAAATGCTCCAGAAACTCGGGGCGGAAGGGGCAATTGTGGGCAAGGCCCTTTACACCGGCAACATCGACCTGAAGCAGGCCATCGACGCCATCAACCAGGTGAGGTAGAACGAAATGGAACCTATTGAAAACTTAAAATTCGATGATAAGGGATTAATCCCGGCGGTAATCCAGAGCGAGGAAACTGGCGAAGTGCTGATGCTGGGCTACATGAACGAAGAATCGCTGCGCCGCACGCTCACCAGCGGCGAAGTATGGTTTTACAGTCGCAGTCGGCAGGAACTGTGGCACAAAGGTGCTACCTCGGGCAACCGTCTTCTGGTGCGTTCGGTATGGACGGACTGCGACAGTGACACGATACTGGTGAAGGCCAAGCCTCTCGGTCCCGTGTGTCATACCGGCAGCCGGACCTGCTTCTTTCAGAAGTTTAACGAAAACGGTTCTATTATCCCCGCTCAGGACGAAGGTTGAGGCGCTTCCCCGGCGTCTATTTCAATGGCTTTTTTCAGGGCCACCAGCGCCACCTCTATCTGTTCGGCTTCAGGTTCCCTGGTCGTCATTCCCTGCAGCCATAGCCCCGGGAGCATCACGGCTCTGATCAGCGGGTTTCGGGCGTGGTTGGCGCCAAAATGAATAAACTCGTAGCCAAGAGCGGCAATCACGGGAATGAGCAGGACACGGGAGAGTATCATCAGCCATAGGGAAGGTCGACCTACCAGCGCGAAAACCACGATGGCAATCACCAACACCACGAAGAGAAAGCTGGTGCCGCAGCGCACATGCGCCTTGCTGTGTTTTTGCACGGCGTCAATTTCCAGTGGTACTCCATGTTCATAGGCATTCACTGCTTTGTGCTCGGCACCGTGATAGGTGAAAACGCGCCTGAGGTCCGGCAGCAGTCCCACCAGTTTCAGATAGGCAACGAAAATGACCAGCCTTATGGCGCCTTCGATCAGATGAAATACCAGCGACGAGGTGATGTACGGGTTAATCAGCCTGGTCAGGAAAAGTGGAATGACCAGAAACAGGACGACGGCCAGCAAAATGGCGACCGCGATCATAAGCCATACCGACTTCCCTGTGATTTCCTCTTCCTCTTCTTCCAGCGATACATTGGCGGAATAAAGAAGGCTGCTTATGCCCAGCACCATCGCTTCAATCAGGATGATTATTCCTCTGAGCAATGGCGTTTTCCGCACCCAGCCCGTATAGATTGCTGACAGGGGTCGATTATCGGCAATCACTTCACCATTCGGGCGTCGCACGGCGGTAACCGCCGCCTTTCGACCACGAATCATCACCCCTTCGATGACTGCCTGGCCTCCGTAATGGAATTTCGTCTTCATTAACGTGCTCCGATAAAGAAAAAGGAGCGGTGTATTAAATCCCGCTCCTTATTTTTGAACCATAACCGGGTTAGTCTTTCACATTGTAGCGTTTCTTGAAACGCTCCACTCTACCTGTGGCATCAAGGACACGCCTCTCTCCGGTATAAAACGGGTGGCACTGGCTGCATACCTCGACTTTCAGTTCCTTTCTGGTGGAACCGGTGGTAAAAGTATTGCCACAGGAGCAGACGACTCTGGCATCATGGAAATATTTGGGATGAATTTTTTCTTTCATAGCTGCTAGCTAGCGTAAATGCTGACCTTCCTTCGATTATTACTGGCCGGCTCATATTTAACCACACCAGTAATGAGGGCAAAAAGGGTATGGTCCCGGCCAACTCCGACGTTGTTGCCAGGGAATATATGCGTACCTCGCTGCCTGACCAGAATGGTACCGGCATTAACTGCTTGCCCGGCGAAACGTTTTACACCGAGTCGCTTCGACTGGCTGTCTCGCCCGTTGCGGCTGGAGCCGCCCCCTTTCTTATGCGCCATCTTTGGTTACTCCTTTTCTACGGCCGCGGGGTTTCTTCGCCGGCTCTTCTGGCGCCAATCCCGGCCCGACTATCCTGTCAATGACCAGTCTGGTATTTTGCTGTCGGTGCCCCGTTTTAATACTGTACCGGACTTTCGGCTTATATCTGAAGACAACGATCTTATCACCCCGTCCATTTCCCTGTGAGGTGGCAATTACCCTGGCTCCCTCGACCACGGGCGTGCCCAGTGTTACCTTATCGCCATCGGCGATGCACAGGACTTTCTCCAGCTCCACGCTGGTGCCTTCGGTCACGTCCAGCCGTTCCACCTCTATGGTCTGGCCGGGAGATACCCTATACTGTTTGCCGCCGGTTTCAATTATCGCGTAAATGATAAACCTCCAAGTACGAAGACCAAATCATTATATCAGTTACCTTGTTTGAGTGTCAAATACGGGAACGCAGCTGTTGCCACAGCGCCCTGACCTCTTCCTTTAACTCGTCAAAAGAGTAATCAGTGGCGATGACCACATCCGCCTGCTCGGTTCTTTCCTCATCGGTCAGCTGAGCATGGATGCGGGCCAGTGATTCAGCCTCAGATATGTCCTTTTGCTCTTTCAGTCTGCTGATCACCGTTGCTGGCGGGGCGCTCGTCATCCATACCTCATCAACCATGGACTTCCATCCCGCCTCCAGGAGCAATGGCGCTTCAACGACGACGACATCAAAACCCTTTTGTCGGTATTCCTCAATCATGGCTTTTACTCGCTCGTATATTCGAGGATGCATTATCATATTCAGCCTCGCTCTGGCATCAAGGTCGCGGAAAACGATTTTGCCCAGCTTCCGGCGGTCGATGCTCCCATCAAAACTGATAATCGCCTGGCCGAAGGTGCCAACCACTTCCCGCCAGGCTTCGGTGCCGGGCTTGAAGACCTCGTGCCCCGCTTCATCGGCATCAATTACGGCCGCTCCCAGTTCGGCCAAGAACTTTGCCACTGTACTTTTTCCGCTGCCGTAGCCGCCGGTCAGGCCAATGATTTTCATTATACTACCGTGTACTTCGAATCCAGACTAGTCTACTGTCCTCCCGTGCATTAGTCAAGCAATCGGAACTGCGGATGCTGGACAATATTGATAGCTATCAGATATGATAGAAACACATTTGAAATGAATCGTATCACTGCAATAATACCGATTAAGGAGGCAATAATGCCCAAGGTCTTCATTACCAGAACGGTGGCTCAGGAAGCTGTTGAGTTGCTCTCAAAATACGCTGAGGTGGATGCCTGGGAAGAAGAGCACCCGATACTGCGTGAGGAATTCCTCAGGCGTATCGCCGATGTCGATGGCATTCTGCAATGGGGAGGTGACCCAATTGACGGGCCGGCCATGGACGCGGCGCCGAAGCTTAAAATTATCGCCAATGTGAGTGTAGGCTATAACAACATAGATGTTGAGGCTGCCACGCAGAGAGGGATAAGAGTCAGCAATACCCCCGGCGTGGTCACCGGCAGCACCGCCGACCTTGCTTTTGCCCTTATGCTGGCTATATCCCGACGGCTCATCGAGATGACTCAGATTGTTCTCAGGGGTGAATGGCGAAGTTTCGGCCCGATGGAAATACTCGGGTATGACGTGTTCGGCAAGACGCTGGGCATCATCGGCATGGGGCGAATTGGCGCCGCCGTGGCGCAACGGGCTAAAGGCTTTGACATGAAGGTACTCTACCATAACCGGCACCGCCGCCAGGATGAAGCTGAACTCGGCGCCGAATACGTAAAAAATATACCAGCGCTGCTCGGCAGGTCTGATTTTGTCAGCATCCACGTTCCGTTGAACAAAGAGACCAGGCATTTAATCGGTGCCAAAGAGCTGACCTGTATGAAGCCAACGGCGATACTGATTAATACTGCCAGAGGTGCGGTGGTTGACCAGAGAGCACTTTATGAGGTATTAAAGCGAAAACAAATTCTGGGAGCAGCCCTGGACGTCACCGAGGAAGAGCCAATCTCACCGGATGACCCGCTGCTGAAACTGGATAATGTAATCGTCACGCCTCACATCGGTACCCAGACCGAAGAAACAGGCATAAGCATGAGCCTTATGGGAGCGCAGAATTTACTTGCCGGCCTGAAGGGCGAGCCCATGCCGAACTGCGTTAACTGCCATCTCCTCAGCAGGAAATAGTATAGACAGTTTACCTGATATCTACGGGAAACGTTTTTTGCTGCCAGATGTGCTGTATATCCGGGCCTCTGAGGTTCAATTGCACTTCAGTGGTGCCTTTCTTCAGTGCCCGACAACGAAAGTGCTGTTCCAGAATTGATGCTGTCCCGCCATCTGTTTCTACCTTGTTGATTTCAAGTGTTGATGAGAGCAGTTCCAGCATGCCTTCGTCGACTATGGCGGTCCACATGTAGCCGGTCGGCGGATTTGTTTCAGTGGCAATAATAAATTCCTGATTTACCTTTACGTTAATCACTTCACCAGGTTCCCGGTAGATATCCGGTTCCCCGGAGCAGCCCGCAAGCAATAAAACGCTGGCAATCGATACGGACACTAAAAGAAATCTCATTGGACTATATACTCGCTGGAACAGGAAGTGGGCGGTACAGGACTTGAACCTGTGACCTCCTGCGTGTGAAGCAAGCTTGTTAAAAGGTGGAGGCCGCTTGCCTCTGCACATCAGTAAAGTTCTCTTTTCTTCCAAAACCCCGCCTGCTCAACTGTTTCGCGTATCTCTATACGATTTACAGGACGTTCACGTGTCAAGTTTATACAATCGAGCCGCATTGTCGTGTAAAATCATGCGAGCCGCGGCTTCTGCAGACTTGGTAGCCATTAAGCCCAGTCTTATGGCATCTCCCAGGACCTCAGTCAAAGCAACTTTGGCAGTCAGGGCGGCAAGCCACGCAATTTCCGGGGTTCCATGCCCACCACTTCCAATGACAACCTTGGAAAGTGGTGCCCAAGCCATTACGTCTCGATAGCACTCAACGATGCGCAGAGAGGCCCAGGGTGTAACCTGGCCCATGTCTACCCAAACATGAGGAAAAGTGTGCGCGAGCTGACCTGCCTGTTTTGTCCAGGGATACCCTGCGTGGAGCAGTACAACTTTTGTTTTCAAAAACTCCGGTTGGCGTAAAAAAGGAGCCAATAAAAACGGATCCGAGTCATGTATGGGGCCATTCCACATTCCGCCGGTGAAACCGCTATGGAGATGGACAGGCACTTCCAGTTCCTGGCATTGGAGTAAGGTCGCTGTGAATACAGCCGTATATAATTTCTTAAAAGCATCAGCGTTTCCGGCTTTTGCGTGGGGGAAAATTGATATTGCCTCATCTTCCCAGACAGGCATTGTTCCGAAACCAACCTGCTCGGCCAGATGAGCTTTCACCCCGATGAAGCCATCTTCTTTTATCGACCGTTCCAGGCTTTCCTGAAAACCACTTAGCAGTTCCTGATAAGATTCAGCCTTGGGGAGTAGTTTTTGCAGAGGTGGTTCAAACTGGAATAATCTCAATTTAGTGCCGGGTATCAGGTCTAGCAAGGGGTCATCTTTAGGGATACCTGCATCCAGAACCGTGCCCACAATTTTCGCATCTTCGTACAACAACCGGGCATACGCGGCAAAGTCATCCGAAGCGCGGCGGTTGCGTTCATGTGCTACCGCATCTAACTCAGCTGGACAGTCAAAAACTCTGGATAACTGGCATACCATGGTGTTCACGACCCCCATATGGCGGAAGTGGTAACGGAGTTCTTCGGTTGTTCCCCAGAATCGCGCATTGGGGACTTCCGGGTTGGGGATGTCGCACATTCCGTGATGAAA
>JADHXF010000012.1 GCA_016783105.1 Dehalococcoidales bacterium
GCATTCCGGCCCGTCGCAGGTCAAGGTAGCGGTACCTCAGACGCAGGTTTTCTTCCACCTCCACGTCTTCATTGATATAGAATGGCGGTGTTCGGGATGGGTTTAAAATTTCAGCGTCACGTGCGGTTATTTCTACCTCCCCGGTGGGCAACTTGGGATTCTCCGTTCCCGGTGGACGCCTGGCCACTTCACCACTCACGCGCACCACGAATTCGCTGCGCAGCTGGTTGGCCACTTCATGACATGACTTTGATATCTCAGGATTGAAAGCCACCTGGACGACGCCCTGTCTATCACGGAGGTCGATGAAGATAAGGCCCCCGTGGTCCCGGCGCCGGTCCACCCAGCCGGCCAAGGTTACCGTCTGACCAACGTGTTCCTTTTTCAGTTCACCACAGCTGTGACTTTTCAGCAAGACCAACTCCCTGAACCCCTGCTCTCCTGTCTATACGATTGACCTGACTGCTTCGACAATCGTTTCCTCTTGGGGTAGCACCAGTCTTTCCAGCGAGCGATTAACCGGTATGATAACATCGGGTGTGGCTACCCGCTGTATCGGCGCATCAAGGTGGTCAAACGCTCGCTCCTGGACGAGAGCTACAACCTCCGCGCCCACACCGCACGTTTTCATCGCTTCATGGGCAACTATTAGCTTCCCTGTTTTCTTAACCGAATCAACTATGGTATCAATATCCAGTGGACGGAGCGTCCGCGGGTCAACAACCTCCACTTCGATTCCATCACTTGCCAATGCCTGGGCAGCGTTCAGTGTCTTTGGTAGCAATGTCCCCCAAGCCACGATGGTGACATCCTTGCCTTCTCTCTTGACCTCTGCTTCCCCCAGCGGAATCACATATTCTTCTTCCGGCACGGGTCCGCTCACACCGTATAGAACTCCGGGCTCCAGGAATATCACCGGGTCGGGGTCCCTGACGGCCGCTTTCAGCAGTCCTTTTACGTCATAGGGTGTGGACGGCATGACCACTTTCAGCCCGGGTACATGGACAAACCAGGCCTCAAAACTCTGTGAATGCTGTCCGCCCAGGCCAATGCCTCCCTCAGCGGCCGCCCTGATGACCAGCGATACCTCGGGGTGACCCCCGGAAAGATAGCGCATCTTGGCTGTTTGATTGACGATTTCATCCATGCAGATAGTCATCCAGTCAACCCTCATAATCTCGGCTATCGGGCGCATTCCGGCCATGGCCGCGCCCAGCGCATAGCCTACGATTGCGGTTTCGGAAATAGGCGTATCAAGCACGCGTTTGTCACCGAACACGTCATATATTCCTTTTGTGGAACTAAAGGCACCGCCCAGTATTCCCACATCCTCCCCGATGAGGAATACTCTATCGTCCCGTGCCATCTCTTCTTTGATGGCTTCGCTTACTGCTTCACGATAGCTTATCTGTCGCTGGGGCATTTATTTCACTCCTTCCCGGGCATAAATCCACGTGAAAGCTGTTTCCGGTTCCGGTTCAGGACTGTTCAGGGCGAAATCAGACGCGGCATCAAATACTTTTTTGCATTCCGCGTCGATTTGCTCTGCCGCTTCATCGTTTAAATACCCCAGCTCTGTGAGTTTCTGGCGAAATATCTTGATCGGGTCTTTCTTCGTGGCCCAGTCCTCAACTTCACCCTCGGGACGATAGTCGGAGCCGCCGGGTATCTGGTCCATGCGCATACTGTGGCCGCGTAAACGGTAGGACACCGCCTCAATCAGGCTCGGGCCATCGCCTTTCCGGGCCCGGTCCGCAGCGCTTTTCACCGCTTCGTAGACGGCTATCACATCCGTCCCGTCAACCCGGTACCCCGGCATGCCATAGGAGTTGGCCCGGGCGGAGATATCTAAATTGGCACAGGCTCTGTATTGTGGCATGGACAGACCGTATTGATTATTGGTGCAGACAAACACCGTTGGTATCTTCCACAATGCTGCCAGGTTCAGCCCTTCATGAAAAGTCCCCCGATTTGCCGCCCCGTCGCCAAAAAACCCGAGGCAAACCTGCCCCGTTTTACGCATTTTAATGGCCAGGCCTACACCACCGGCAATATTAATACCGGCACCCACGATGCCGTTGGTGCCCAGAATCTGCCGACTGAAATCGGAGAGGTGCATTGACCCCCCTTTGCCCCCGGTGCAACCGGTTGCCTTACCGAGCACTTCGGCCAGTATGACGTTTATGTCCGCGCCTCTGGCCAGCAAATGCCCATGGGCGCGATGGGTGGAGATAATGTAATCTTTATCTCCCAGAGCATTGCAGGCCCCGACGGCAACCGCCTCTTCGCCAATAGAAACGTGTCCGGTGCCGGGTACAAGCCCCTGCCGGGAAAATTCCGTAAGACCCTCTTCAAAATGCCGGATGGTGAGCATTCTGCGGTACATATTCAGGAGAGTTTCTTTTGTCAGTGGCATATGTTCTCCTTTTACCTGAGTATTGGACTCATTTCCTGCTGGCAATGATTCTAAGGGTATACCGAATGATTTCTTTTGAAAGATACCATAATTTAACTTACTCGTCAAAATGGCCTGACTTGAAAAAATCTGCTGTTTTTCATTATGATACGTGATAACTGGCGAAGATAGCTTATGGAAAAGGCATACCTGGCCTGAAGGTTTAACTGATTGTCAAACGATAATGAATTCAGCGCCGCTTCCCGTCAAAGAGGCTGGGGGACAGCCATGCTCTTTACCTATACCCATCTCAGTCACGACCTGTGTAGCGGGTTACTGTCTGCGTTACTGCCTTTGATTAAAGAAGGGCTGGGTATCACCTATCTGCAATCCGGCTTTTTGCTCTCTGCCTATACCATCACCTCCGGCCTTTCTCAGATTCCCTGCGGTTGGCTCGGCGACCGTATAAGGAAAAATATCATACTTGCGGTAGGGTTGGGTGGCGTTGGACTTGCCACGCTCGCGATTGGCCTGAGCCCATCATACTATCCGATGATAGCTGTTCTGATAATCATGGGGCTCTTTTCCGGCGGTTATCATCCTTCAGCGGTACCGATACTCTCTGGATATTATGAAGAGGCCAGAAGGGGCCGGGTCATCGCCCTTCACATGGTGGGAGGCAGCATCGGTTTCTCCATCGGGCCTCTTCTGGGAGGGTTGATTGCAGAACATCTGGGCTGGCGCTTCGCTTTCATCATACTGAGCCTTCCCGCCCTGTGCGCCGTGCCACTGATAATAAAGAAATTCGCTATCATCGAAAAACTGGCCGGCATCATATCTTCACAGCAACCTGTCGACAAAAGACAGGTTCAGACCCAGACCGGCACCCATAAGATGAGTATAGGTGAGGTGCTGAGACCACTGGCCATCATCCTGAGTTTGTGCGTGACCATGCAATTGATTGCCGGAGTTGCGATGTCATTTGCGCCGCTATACCTGGTGGGCAGACACGGCATCGCGCCGGCTTTTGCCGCGGTGCTGGTAGGTATTATGCGATTTGGCGGCATATCGGGCAGCCTGCTGGGCGGGTGGCTGTCTGACCGCTGGGGTAGAAAACAGGCTATTTTTGTCTCACTTGTGGGCACCGGCCCTGTCCTGTATTTGATTACCGTACTCCCGTATAATGCCGGTCTTATCGTTGTCCTGATTCTCTTCGGCATGTCCCGCTACATGACTCAGGCAACGATGCAGCCTTACTTGATGAGCCGCACCCCACCATATATCAGGGGAATAATTTTCGGTATTTATTTTGGACTGGGAATGGAAGGCCAGAGCCTGATACTACCCGTGGCCGGGCATTTTATGGATATATATGGCATCACCAGCGTCTTTGCTGTTATTGCCATGGTCAGTGCGGGGTTGTCCCTGGTGACACTGCTTTTAGCGAAGAGAGCCTGAGGAGGGCTCTCATGAGTGGGTCTTCTTCACATAGACCTTTATTTCCCCACCCTCATCCTCCATTCCCAGAAATTCATGGCCGGTTGTCTGGCACCAGGCTGGCATGTCCTGTTTGATACCTTTATCATCGGCGATAACTTCCAGGACTTCTCCTGTCTTCAACTCTTTGAACTTTGCCGCGGTTTTAACAATGGGCATTGGGCAGTACAGACCTACACAGTCGAGTGTTTTATCCGCCTTCATCACCCCTCCTTTCCTAGATAAAAAGGGTAATCTTTGATTCGCGGGCTTCCTTCAGGAAAAAGGCGGCACCGGCCAGGCTGGCGATATGCTCGCGGAAGGCGTCTTCTTCAGATATGCCCATTATATTGCACGTGGTGCTGCACGGGACCAGTTTGACACCCATCTCCTGGGCCATTTTTATCATCTCATCAAGCGACGGGTAGTTGACCTCTTTCATCAATTTTTTCATCATCCACGTGCCCAGGCCGAACATATTGAAGCGGGAAAGTTTCAGTCTATTGCTACCGCCGCGGTTCATGAAATTCAGCATCTTCTTCATCAGGCCCTTGCTTCTGATTTTACCCTCATTTTTCTTGATGATATTCAGCCCCCAGTAGGTGAAGAACATGCTCACTTCCATCCCCATGGTGGCTGCCGTGGTGGCCAGGGTAAATCCAGCCAGAGCATGGTCCAGGTCACCACTGAACATGACTATGGTCAGTTTGTCCTTCTCACCAGCCATTGCTCCCCTGCTCTCAGTCATTTTTTTCTTTGATTTCGGCACCGCAGTAAGGACACTCTCTTTTATCGCGGGGAACCGGTTTCCGGCATTTTGGGCAGTAGAATACGGTAACTCCGCATGCCTGGCAGTGCGCGCCGTCCGGTGCCATCATCTCTTCATCACAGTACGGGCAAAAAAGTCGCTTTTTTTCTCCCTGCTCTGCCATTACTTCTTCCCCCCTTTTGCCTGTTTTTTCAGGTAATTATCAATCGCTTTGTTCAGAGCCTGTGCGCCCAGGTTGGAGCAGTGAAATTTATTCTTGGGCAATCCATCAAGTTCTTTGGCCACTAACTCAGGAGTTATTTTTTTCGCCTCATCAAGCGTTTTCCCTTTCGCCATTTCGCTGACCATGCTGGAAACAGCGATGGCCGCACCGCAGCCGAAGGTCTTGAATTTCACGTCCTCCAGTCGATTGTCTTTCACTTTTATGTAAAACGTCATCATGTCCCCGCAGACCGGGTTCCCTATCTCACCAACACCATCCGGGTTATCTATCTCACCAACGTTGCGGGGGTTCATGAAATATTCCATCACTTTTTCGCTATATATTGGCATACTAAGCGCCTCCTTCGCCCTTTTTTATAAACTTGGCATACAGCGGTGACATCTGCCGCAGCTTTTCCACAATCGGCGGCATCACCTCAAGTACGTAATCTACATCTTTTTCAGTGTTGTCAATGCCAAAAGTAAAGAGAACGGAGCCCTGAGCTATCTCATGGGACAGACCCATGGCAATAAGCACGTGCGAGGCCTTGAGTGCCCTCGAAGTACAGGCCGAGCCGCTGGTCACCGCCACTCCCTGGCTGTTCAGGAGCATGAGCATTGACTCACCTTCAATGAATTGCACGCAGAAGCTGGCATTACCGGGCAGTCTGTCTTTCGGGTGTCCGGTAACCACCATGTGGGTGATTTGTGCCGGCAGCCCAGCGAGCAAGCGGTCGCGCAGGTGGCTCAGATGCTTCATGCGGGATGTCATATCCTTTGTCGCCAATTCCGCCGCCTTTCCCAGACCCACGACTGCCGGTATGTTCTCGGTGCCGGCGCGTCGCCCCCCTTCCTGAATTCCGCCATCAAGAAGGGGCATAACACGCACACCTTTGCGTAAATAAAGCGCGCCAACGCCTTTGGGCCCGTAGAGTTGGTTTCCGGCCAGGCTCAGGGCGTCAACGCCCAGTTTTTTCACATCAACTGGTATCGTACCGGCGCTGGCAATGGCGTCGGTGTGGAACGGTATATTATTTTCCTTTGTTATCCGGGCGATTTCCGAGATGGGCTCGATAGTGCCCACCTCTCCATTAGCGTGCATGACGGAAACAAGCACGGTGTCTTTACGGATTCGTTTTCGCACCTCATCGGGGTCGACCACGCCGTGTCGGTCAACAGGCACTTCAGTGAGCTCAAACCCCCATTTTTCGAGCGTTTTCGCTGAATGAAGCACTGAGAAGTGCTCGATTGCGGACACGATTATATGTTTTCCCTTGCCCTGCTGCGCCAGTGCCAGTCCTTTTACGGCAAAGTTATTACTCTCGGTACCGCTTCCGGTAAAGATTATCTCCTCGGCGCTGGCACCGATAAGCTCGGCTACCTGTTCTCGTGCCGTGTCCATAGCCTCCCGCGCCGCATCCCCCCAGTCATGCAGACATGATGGATTGCCGAACAGCTCACCGAGGTATGGCAGCATTGCCTCCCTGACTTCAGGGAGGAGAGGAGTCGTTGCGGCATGGTCCAGATATACCTTCCTCATCAAATCACCTCAGAGTCTTCACAAGGCCATTATTTCTTCAACCGGCTTCGCAGTTTGTACAGCAGCTCTTGCTCTATCTCAGCATGTGCTTCCAGCAATTTTCGCGTATGGCTGATGTAGGCACGCATATCATGAGCGCTTGCCTCCCAGTGATGGCGTGCCATGCCGCCACTGACCAGTTCTGAGACATGCTTTGTAGAGTGAGCCAGGCGATTTCTCATGTCGATGTGCTCAAGAAGGATAGAGCGCAGAGAGGATTTGAGTTCTTCATCACTGTATCGAGCAACCACCGTCGGCAGCGATGTTTCCTCAAAACGAAAATGCTTCTGCAATCCATCCTCAATTGCTTTCAGAGTATCTTCAAGTTCATGCAAGCCCTGCTTCTGGTCTAACCTGCCCGGCATAAAGGCTTCTTTGGCTTGTTCAAAGCCCATCATCGCTTGTGCATCATTGGCCACCTGCTCCAGATTGTGGAAGTGCTGCTTGATTGTTTTATGCTCGGCGATGACCCTTTCAATAATTTCCAGGTCGTCTTCCATGGCTTGCCCTCCTCAAAGGCACAAATACATATTAATTCTACTCTCCTGAGCAGAATAAGTATAACATATAGCCGATTACCGAGCTAGGCTCACCGCTCTCGTATTAAGAAGCTTTGAGCAGCCGGTATAATACGATTCCAGTACTGCCGAGGGCAATTCCGGTGATGACCATAAAGACACCGCTGGCCATAACCGCCTGAGTAAGACCAAAGGCAACAACCGCCAGGTACAGATAGTTCTCCAGGTTCATTGCCTGAGCGTAGGTCAGGTGCTGTGGATTGGTGGGGTCGTAGCGCCCTTCACCCAGCAGGTCTTCATAACTGGCGGCAATACCACGTCGATGTTCCCTGATGGTATCGCCAGCTTCCAGTGCTTCCGGCAGGGAATCGATGACTTCGCCCTCAAGCTCCGACTCTATGCCCAGTGCAACATGCTCAAGACGCATGGCTTCTTTGAGCTGCATATCTCTTGATGCACCTAGGCCGATAAATACCGCACCCATTGTAACCGCTACCATACCGATAAATAACACCAATAAAGAAATAACGCGCATTGCTCCATACCTCCTTTTTTATTTTAGATAGCACATGGCTGCCTGTATATGACATATATCACATACTAGTGACTACGGATAAGTTATGATATTATCAGTTTGCAACGGGGCAAGAGGGTTAATAATGGCTAGGAAACAGCGCAGTAATAAGGAAAAAGTGCGTATTCATGTTACCGGCATGACCTGCACCACCTGCGCGGCGACGATTGAGAAAGGTCTCGCCAAAACTCCCGGTGTGGAAGAGGCGAAGGTCAATTTTGCTTCCGAACAGGCGTCCGTGGAGTATGACCCGGAGCGGGTGAACCTGGGGAAGCTCAAAGAAACCATATCCCGCATCGGCTACAATGCCGCTACTCGTAAATCAGTGTTCCCGGTGCGCGGCATGACCTGTGCTTCCTGTGTGGCACGCGTGGAACAGGCTCTCTCCGGCGTGCCCGGGGTTGTTTCGGCCAGTGTTAACCTGGCCTCGGAGAAGACAACTGTGGAGTATCTGGAGGGAGTCCAGATATCAGACCTGAAACGGGCGGTGGCCGATGCTGGCTACGAACTGGGCGAAGAAACAGAAACTTTGGAAGATGTCTCTACGGCATCGCAGAAAGCAATTAAATCGCTGCGCAACAGGTTTCTTTTCGCGGCGGTTATCGGCCTGTTGATACTGGGGCTGGGGTTCGGTCCGTCTTTTCAGGGAAAGCCTTACCTGCTCTGGTTGCTGGCAACGCCAGTGCAATTCTGGGCTGGCTGGCGGTTTTATCGCGGGATGTGGGGAGCATTAAAGCACCGCACGGCAGATATGAACACCCTTATCGCTGTGGGTACCTCAGCCGCCTATGCTTACAGTGTCCTGGCGGTGGTCTTTCCGGGGTTTTTCACCGCCGGTGGACTGGAACCACATCTTTATTTTGATACCTCTGCCATGATTATCGCCCTTATTCTACTGGGTCGCTTCCTGGAAGCGAGAGCCAAAGGGCAGACCTCGGAAGCGATTAAAAAACTCGTCGGCCTGCAGCCAAGGACAGCGCTGGTAACTCGAAATGGGAAAGAAAGTGAAATACCTGTTGAGGAAGTCCAGGTGGGCGACCTGATAACAGTCAGGCCCGGGGAGAAAGTGCCGGTTGATGGTATTGTACGCCAGGGCTATTCCAGCGTTGACGAATCAATGATTACCGGCGAGAGCATGCCGGTGGAGAAAAAGGTGGGTGACGAGGTAATCGGGGCGACCATAAATAAAACGGGCAATTTTCAGTTTGAGGCCACTAAAGTCGGCAAAGACACTACGCTGGCACAGATCATCAGGTTAGTTGAGGAAGCCCAGGGAAGCAAAGCCCCGATACAGCGTCTGGCAGATATCATCGCCGGCTATTTTGTGCCCGTTGTTATCGGCATTGCACTGGTCACGTTTATCATCTGGTACTTCGTGGGGCCAGCCCCGGCTTTCACCTTTGCCCTGCTCAACTTTATCGCCGTATTGATTATTGCCTGCCCCTGTGCTCTGGGGCTGGCGACGCCAACGGCCATAATGGTCGGTACCGGAAAAGGTGCGGAGAACGGGATATTAATCCGGAGCGCTGAAGCCCTGGAAAGAGCACACCGGATAAATACCGTCCTGCTGGATAAGACCGGCACGCTGACACAGGGAAAACCGCTGGTAACGGATATCATTGCTGCCAGGTCTTTTTCTGAAGAAGATGTACTGCGTCTGACAGCATCAGCCGAACGCCAGTCCGAGCACCCGCTCGCCGAGGCTATCGTTCGGGCGGCTTCGGACAGGAAATTAAAGTTGCAGTCGGTTACTAACTTCAGGGCCATTCCCGGGAAAGGCGTGGAGGCTTCGGCCGGTGGCAAAAAGCTTGTCCTTGGTAACCTGGTGCTGATGAAGGACAAAGAAATGGCCTTGAATGAACTTGAGAAGGAAGCCGACCGGCTCTGGAAAGAAGGCAAGACGGTGATGTTTCTCGGCATGGATGGCAAGGTAATCGGGGCCGTGGCGCTGGCTGATACGCTCAAACCTGGTGCCCAGGAGGCCGTTGAAGCTCTGCACCGGCTGGGGATTGAGGTGGCCATGCTCACCGGCGACAACCGGCGCACCGCCGAGACCATTGCCAGGGAGGCGGATATCGACCGTGTCATTGCCGAAGTGCTGCCAGAGCATAAGGCTCAGGAGGTTAAGAAGTTACAGGGAGAAGGCAAAACGGTCGCCATGGTTGGTGACGGCATCAACGACGCTCCGGCACTGGCCCAGGCTGACATCGGTGTTGCCATCGGCACGGGCACTGATGTCGCTATTGAGACCGCCGATATTACCCTCATTAGCGGTGACCTGTCAGGCATAGTGAACGCCATATATCTGAGCAAACGCACACTCAGAACGATAAAGCAGAACCTGTTCTGGGCTTTCGCCTACAATACGGCTCTCATTCCGGTGGCGGCCGGTGTTCTCTTCATCTTTTTTGGGCGTACCGGTGTGCCATCAGGACTGCATTTTATCCTGGGTGATTACGGTTTTTTGAATCCGATACTGGCCGCAGCGGCCATGGCAACCAGTTCCCTGACCGTTGTCTTTAACTCACTGCGACTAAGGCGTTTTAAACCGGCCAGGTTGACCGATACGAGCAAAGGAGGAACCCAGATGGCTATTGACCCGGTCTGCAAAATGGAAGTGAAAGAGAGTGAAGCAGCGGCAACATCAGAATACAAGGGCAAGAAATATTATTTCTGCAACGTTGCCTGCCAGAAGGCATTTGATCAGAACCCCGAGAAGCATATGGCTGAAGAGAAGAAATAGGCTGGCTGACACGGGGGTGTTGATAGGGTTATAATGCCTTAGAAATCCATGCCATTTATTGGTAGACTGCTAAGAAATCGCAATTTCATCCTTGTTCTGGCTATTGCGCTTGGCCTTGCCATCGGAGAGCCGGTCGCCACCAGGACCGAGCCGCTGGTGCTCCCGTTGCTGGCACTGGTGATGACGCTCTCCGCCGCGAACATCACATCGCGTGAGTTCACTTCTCTGCGGGAAATGCCCCGGACGATTCTTCTTTCCCTATTGCTTAACTACGTGGTGATGGGCGGAACCATCCTGCTGCTGGCGTGGTGGCTTATCAATGATAAGGACCTGTGGTCAGGTTTTGTGGTTCTGGCCACGGTGCCTCCGGCAATAGCTGTGGTGTCGTTCAGCTATGTGTTGGGTGGGAATACGCTCTTTGCCCTGATTGGTATGACGGGCGCCTATCTGGCGGCACTCATCATCATGCCCGCGATAATGGCATTATTTCTCGGTGTGGGCTTTTTCGACCCGTTAAAGCTGGTGATTATCCTCGGGGAACTGATACTGATACCCTTTGTCCTCTCCAGAGTCCTGCTTTTCACCGGCCTGATGAAGCGCATCAGTCCCTGGCGTGGGACCATCGTGAACTGGAGTTTTTTCGTCACCCTGTTCACCATCGTGGGGTTAAATCGGCAGGCATTCTTCGGTGAATTCGATACCCTGATTCGGATTACCGTAATCGCCATTGTCATCTCTTTTGGGCTTGGCTATATCATCGAGCTGGTTACCAGGGCACTGCATGTGAACCGGGAGACGAGTATCAGCCTGGTACTGATGGGCAGTTTGAAGAATTACGGGCTGGCGAGCGGCATACTGCTCACGCTTTTTGACGAGCGGGCAGCAATTCCGGTATCCATCTGTACTGTCTTTGGTATCCTGCGCCTCGTGTGGCTGGGATTCCAATATAGGAAAAAGAGCTAGCTATTTCGTCAATCGCTGCAAGTAACGGTGCGCCTGAAGTGCCGCCTTGGCGCCCTCGCCGGCGGCAACAATGATTTGCTTTTCCGGCACATCGGTCACGTCGCCGGCGGCATAAAGCCCGGCCACCGAGGTTTCATTGCGCGGCGTAACGATGATTTCGCCCGATTTGTTGAGCTTGACCAGCCCTTTAACAGCGTCAGAGTTGGGCACCAGGCCGATTTCTATAAAAACCCCGCCCACTTCCAGTTCTTTTCCTTTCCCGCTCTTCAGGTCTTTTATGGTAATTCCTTCAACAAGCTCTTTACCTTTTACCTCCGTGGTCTCGTACTCGAGGAATACCGTCAGTTTCCTGGCGCCTTTAAGCTGGTTTGAGAGGACAGGGTCGCCGGTGAGTGGAGTCATGGAAACAAGGTTGACATGCCTGGCGATTTTTAACAGGTCAAGAACCGCTTCAAGTGCCGAGTTGCCACCCCCCACCACGGCCACCTTCTGCCCGGCGAATACCGGGCCGTCACAGATGGCGCAGTAGGAAACGCCTCTGCCGGTCAATTCCGTCTCCCCGGGTACATTCAGCTTCCTCGGCTTTTTCCCGGTGGCGAAGACCACGGCCTTACTCTGATATTTGTCACCGTCTTCGGTAATTGCCTCAAATCCATTTTTTATCTTTTTTAATTGCCTGATCTTATCACCAATCTTCTGGTCAATGGGGAACTGCTCGACCTGCGTCAGAAATTTGTTGATTAGCTCCGGCCCTTCGATGAACTGATAACCCAGGTAGTTCTCAATACCCAACGTAGTATTGATCTGCCCGCCGGTATCCCCACTAAGGAGCAGCGTCTTGAGTTGTTTTCGCGCCGCATAAACCCCCGCCGCCAGCCCAGCCGGGCCCCCGCCGATAATCATCAAATCATACATCGTGGCCTCTGTGCCTCTAATTTATCTGTTCCGACAAAAGATTACTTGAGCAGGCTATCCAGCTTCGCCTGGTTGAAACCTGTAATGACATCATCACCGACAACGATTACCGGAACGCCCATCTGTTTTGATTTATCAATCATCTCCTTGGCCTTTGCCCGGTCCTCGGCCACATTAAAGTCGGTAAAAGGTATTCCTTTCTGGGTCAAATAATCTTTGGCCCGTTTGCAGTACGGGCATGTAGGTGTTGAGTAAATGGTTACTTTTTTAGCGGCCATTTCCCCCTCCTCTGTGATTAACTGATTCAACTCTATACTATATTATTTTTAACGTGTTTATTATATCATAAGCAATGAACAGGTCTTTGTATGTGACATATGTCATAGGCATACTGACGGACAATAATGTAAATTGAATAGAATTTGTATGATAAACCTCAGCTTAAAGTGGAGGAATTGAGCTATGGCAATCGAGCAGGACACAGCACTGGAAGGATTGAAGACAGCGATTCAAATGGAAATCGACGGCAAGCAATTTTACCTGAAAGCAAGTAGGGAAAGCGGCAACGAGGCGGGAAAGAAATTGCTGGAGTCGCTGGCGGCCGAGGAGGATATTCACCGCCAGAAGTTCGAGGAGATATTCGAATCCATCCGGGATAAAAACGCCTGGCCAAAGGTGGATTTCAAGCCGGATGGAGGCAGCAGCCTCAGAACGCTGTTCTCACGGGCCACCGAGCAGGTGGGGAAGTCCATCAAGGCAGCGAAAAGCGAAATGGACGCGGTTCAAACCGCCGAGGGGATGGAAGGCAAGACCTATGATTTCTACATAAGTCAGAGCCAGTCTACTCCCTATCCGGCGGCGCGTGATTTTTTTGAAGCTCTGGCCTCACAGGAGAGAGAACACCAGCTTATCCTTGTCGATTATTATGAATACCTGAAAAACCCGGCTGCCTGGTTTGTCCATTCAGAACATCCCTCTCTGGACGGTGTCTAAGATAACAAAATAAATATGTTAAAAGATGGATATGGGAGAGTGATGGAAAATGAAGCCTAGAGAAATAAAACCAGGTGTTTACTGGGTGGGGGCTGTGGACTGGGATAGGCGACTTTTTGACGCTCTGATACCTCTTCCCGACGGGACAAGCTACAACTCATACCTCGTTCAGGGCAGTGAAAGGACGGCTTTAATCGATACTGTGGATGCCTCCATGCCAGAAGTTGTACTGAACAACCTGAAGCAACTCGGCGTCGACCGAATCGATTATGTGGTCACCAACCATGCCGAACAGGACCATTCCGGTGCCCTGCCCGCCGTACTGGACAGATACCCGGAAGCAAAAGCTGTCTGCACACCCAAGTGCCAGGGCATGCTGGTGGATTTAATGCTGGCACCAGAGGAGCGAATCATAACTGTCGAGGACAGGGAAACTATATCCCTGGGTAATCGGACTCTGGAGTTCATCCATGCGCCGTGGGTTCACTGGCCGGAAACCATGCTGACCTACCTGCGGGAGGAAAAGATACTGTTCTCCTGTGACTTCTTCGGCTCTCACCTGGCGACCAGCGACCTTTTCGTCGCTGATGAAGGGCAACTCTATGAGTCGGCCAAACGTTACTACGCCGAGATTATGATGCCGTTCCGCACCAGCATACAGAAAAACCTGGAAGCGGTGAAGAAATATAACGTTGACATCATTGCCCCCAGCCACGGCCCTCTGCATGACCGACCGGAATTTATAACGGAGGCATACCAGCACTGGACTTATGATGACCCGAAAAACATCGTTGTTTTACCCTATATATCAATGCACGGCAGCACCCGCAAGATGGTCGAGCACTTTGTTAGCGCGCTCGTGCAGCGAGGAGTTACGGTAAAGCAGTTTGACCTGGCCGGCACCGACGTTGGTAAACTGGCTATGGCGCTGGTTGACGCTGCGACGGTGGTTCTGGGTACGCCCACCGCCCTGGTTGGCCCACATCCCAATGTCGCTCATGCTGCTTTTCTGGCCAACGCGCTCCGGCCCAACATCAAATTCGTATCCATCATTGGCTCCTATGGCTGGGGAAGCCGGGCAGTGGAACAGCTAAGCGCTATGATTCCAAACCTTAAGGTGGAGGTTCTGGAACCGGTAATCTGCAAGGGCTTTCCAAAAGAATCCGATTTCAAAGCGCTGGACAATCTGGCGGATGCCGTTGCCGCCAAGCATAAAGCAAACAACTACGTCTAATTATCATAAGGAGGGCCTAATGGACAAGAAAAAAATCATCGAACTGCTGAACAAAGACCTTCAAGATGAGCACGGCGCCATCGTACAGTATCTGGGCCACGCCTATGGAATAGGCGAAGGCGAGATGGCCTGCGAAATCGAGGCCGCTGCCCGGGATGAGATGCGCCACCTCGACTGGCTGGCAGAGACAATCGTTGAACTCGGCGGGGTTATCAGCCTGGAGAGAGGTACCATGCTCATGGGCGGCGCGCAGGTTTCCGAATGGATGCATAACAACGTGATTCTGGAAGAAGGTGCCATAAAGCAGTACAGGGAGCACATCAGCCTCATTGATGACCCCAAGGTAAAGCGCCTGCTGCAGCGCATCCTCTCTGATGAAGAAGCGCACCATGGCAGCTTTTCGCACTTTGTCGAGAAGGCAAAGCGAGAAGGGGTCAAGGATATTCGAGGCGAACGGCAGGATAAGGCAGCCAAGACGCTGAACTGGGGTATAGAGCATGAGTATACCGTTATCCTCCAGTATCTCCTGCATTCCTATATGAGCAAGAGCGAAGAAACGAAAGAGCAACTGGCGGACCAGGCAATCAACGAAATGCAGCACCTCGGCTGGCTGGCGGAAGAACTGGCCAGTGGCGGCGGCAAACCCAGAATTGAGCATACTGAGGTAGACCGGTCAACAAAACCTGCGGATATGCTCCAGGCCGATATTAAAATCGAAAAAGAAGTGGCCGATGCCTACGATAAAGCAGGTAAGGAAACCTCTGATGCCGACCTGAAAAAGCTTCTCTTCCGCATCCGGGATAATGAGCTGTATCACATTGACGTGTTCAATGACCTGCTGGAGGAAGAAGAGGGTAAATAAGTGATTGATTTCATCCTCTCACCAAAAAAAGGAAACGCAGAATGCCAGATGAACTGAGTGAGGTACTGGACAGCGCTATCTATAAGGAAATCGCCTCACAGGCTGTCTATGAAGCGGCGCAGCAGAAGACTGACGACCCCGGAGCTAGAGAACTCCTGAAAGAACTTGCCCGACAGGAAGTCAAACATGCCGAAAAACTGAAGAACCTCAAGCAAAAAGGTCTGGCAAAGCAGCAGTGGCATCAGGAAAAAATAACCGACCTTAAAATCAGCGATTATTTAACCGGCGGTGAGACCCTGGAAGGTGCCGGTCTGCAGGATACGCTCATCTTCGCCATGAAACGCGAGGATGAGTCAATGGAGTTTTACCGTAAAATGATGGGCATGATGCGGGCGGAAGAAGCCAAACAGCTTTGCGCCAGCCTGGCAAATGAGGAACTCGGGCATAAAATGCGGTTGGAAATCCTTTACGACCAGTTATTCTACGGGGGTGAATAAGACAGGTCTTGAAAGAAAAATCCTCTAGCATAGAAAACAGAATACTTAGGGAATTTCGCAACATAGCCGTGGTCGGGCTGTCTGCCAACCCGGAACGGCCCAGCTACCGGATAGCCAGTTACCTTGCCGAACAGGGCTACAATATCATTCCGGTCAACCCGAATACTCAGGAGGTACTGGATAAGACAAGTTATCCAGACCTGGGTTCCATACCTGAGAAGGTAGATGTGGTGGAGATATTTCGGAGACCTGAAGACGTTATGCCTGTGGTTGAAGAGGCCATAAAAACCGGGGCTAAAGCGGTATGGATGCAGGAAGGCATTGTCAATGAAGAGGCCGCAGCCAGGGCCAGAGGCGCGGGACTGCTCGTCGTCATGGATAAATGCATGTTTAAAGAGCATCAGCGACTGATACAGGAACAGAATAATTAGTCTATCAGGAGACCAGGCAATGGCAGCTCAATTATCGCTACGAGATGTTCTGGGAAAAGCCATTCAGAAAGAAATTGAGGCACAACGATTGTATATCGGTTTAAGCCAGAAAGTTAAGGACGAATCCGCCATAACCGCTTTTAAAGACCTTTCCAGACAGGAATTGGGGCATCAGAACCTGCTGGAGAGTTACCTCAGAGGTGAGGTAAAAGAAGGGGCGCTCGATGCTGGTCATGCGGTCGATTATAAAATTGCTGAACAACTTGACCAGCCTGAACTCTCTCCCGATATGAAGCTCGGCGATGTTTTTCTGCTTGCTGCCGGACGTGAAAAAACGGCTCACGATATTTATACCAGCCTGTCCCAAATTCACCCCGCCGGCGAGGCAAAGAAACTGCTCGAAAAACTGGCAGCGCAGGAGCTGGAACACAAACAGCGTATAGAGTCTCTCTATACTGAAGTCGCCTTTCCCCAGACCGGTGGCGGTTAAGATTTGAAACGCGATACCGCCTGATTTTTCCTGATACGGCAACGATGTAATGCCCTAGTCTTGCGCTTAACCAAGTATTACCACATAGGTTTTCAAATTCAGGTAATTAAATCACATGGGAAACATGTTAAAAGGAGGGACGCGCAGATGGTGAATAAGATAACTATCGGTCTATTGGTTCTGCTGCTGGTTTTTGTCGGTGGGTTCGGTTATTACACTTACACCTTCCACCAGCAAGTGAACATGATGCGAGAAGAGCTGAACACTTTCCAGAATGAGAGCACTGCACAAATGGGGGCAGTACATGATGAACTGGTGGTATTGAAAAGTGAACTGCAAACCCGGCTGGATGACCTGGGAGCTGAAATAGACAAAAACATTGCTCACACGGTTGACCTCGAGGACAAGGTTGTCGCCAATCTGACCATGCTTGATACAGTGGCACAAAAAGTGAGCGGCAACGCGGACAGGATTGACAGTATAAAGCAGGAACTAACAGCAGCGACCGAGATTGCCGGGGACGTTATGAATGCCCCCAGTGTATACCGGAAAGTCAGTCAGGCTGTCGTTAGAATCAACAATGGACAGAGGACGGTAGGGTCCGGCTTTACCTATAGCCCTGAAGGCCATGTCCTGACCGCACATCACGTTATAGATGAACTGGATGAGATATATGTCGTTTTTTCTGATGGAAAGATATTTCCCGCCCGTGTTGTTGGTTCCTGCGTCTCCAGCGATGTGGCGGTTTTAAAAATTGATGATATATCGGGTATTGAACCGCCCACCATGGCTGATTCCAATAATATAGAGATTGGCGACCCCGTAGCTACCATCGGGAGCCCCTTCGACCTGTCTGAATCATTAAACACCGGCATTATCAGTCAGGTGAACCGCTTTGCCGATATAGAATACGATGGACAAACGCGCTGGGTGGCAAATCTTTTACAGTTTGACGCCGCGGTTAATTTCGGCAATTCCGGAGGGCCACTTTTCAACTCTGATGGAGATGTCATCGGGCTGGTCATTGCTCGCGTCGGACCTGAAGAAGGCGACGGTATTTACTACGCTGTTTCCTCAAATAAGGTAAGACGCGTCGTTGACTCCATTATTACCCAGGGCTACTTTGATTACCCGTGGCTGGGCATTGATATTTCTGACTTGACACCGCAACAGGCGCAAGATATGGGCCTGGAGTCCATTAGCGGGGTACTGGTCAACCGGATAGTGGCCGGCAGTCCGGCCAAGGCAGCCGGTGTGCAGGTTGATGACGTCATCATCGCTATTGATAGTATAGAGGTCGGAAACGTAGCGAAGCTTACCTCGTATCTGGGAGAATATAAGAGTCCAGGAGACCCGCTAACGCTCACGGTCATCAGAGACACCGCTGAGATAGATATATCACTGGAAATTGGCCAGCGGGAATGATAAATGTAAAATCAGGTCTGCTCTGTTAGTTCCCTTTTCTTTAAAAAATTAAATGAACCTGATGTTAAGTTGTCTCAATCGGTCGGTAAGCGTACTCACCTTGCTTACCGAGAGTTGGTGAGTTATAATTATCGGCAACTGAGATGGAGGTTTCCGGTTGAAGGCGATACTGCTGGCAGCTGGCGCAGGTACCCGATGTTATCCGTTTACGTATCTTACCCCCAAGCTGTTCCAGCAGGTGGGGGGCATACCCCTTGTAGAATACATGCTCTCATGGTTTCACGGGACGCCGGAAATTGATGAGCTGTACATCACGGTGCGAGACAATACCATAGCTGCCACACTGGAAAACTACGTTGCTAAGAGAAAGCAATATGTTGACCGTATCCAGCGTTTATTTCACAGGCTGGGCTACCGGGCCGAATACACCAATCCGGATTTCGCCATACAGGTCATTCAGGCCAACGGCTGGGGAACGGGCGGGGACCTGCGCTGTGCCCTCGACCAGATAGTGGCCAGGGGTTCTCTGGGAGATGATTTCCTGGTTTGTTACACGGACTACATTATCAATAGAGCCATGCCCGATGGTACCACTTCCCTGCAAATGAATTTATCCGATATTATTGAGTATCACCATCGCTGTAAGAAAACCCTCGGGACCGTGATGACAGTGGCCTTTGTGGTTGTGGAAAGAGAAGAAGCCACCAGATTCGGCGTTGGTAAGCTCGAGGAGCTCAATGGCGTTAAAGTTGTCCGGGAATTCATAGAGAAGCCAGATATTAAAGAAATCACCGAAGAGCCAGCGGTAAATGCAGGGATATGTGTTTTCAACGGCCAGTTTATTCTTTCCAATCTGGACAAATTTCTACCAGGGCAACCGGACACAGGCCTGGAAAGGAATCTCATCGAACGACTGGCTGAAGAAGAAAAGCCAATGGTGGCCGCTTACCTTCTGAACCTTGATGCCTGGTTTGATGTGGGGACGTTGGAGCAGCTAGTTCAGGCAAACATTCTTATCGCCTCAAAGAAAGAATAAGCAATAATGAAGAAAGTTGTTGTTACCGGCGGTGCCGGCTTTATAGGCTCTCATCTGGCAGAGGAACTGCAGGGTCGTGGTTATTACGTAGTCATCATCGATGACCTGTCCACTGGTAAGAGAGATAATATAGACCATTTTTTAAAAAAGAGCTCCGTGGAATTTGTTCCAGGAAGCATAATCAACCTCCCCCAGTTGCAAAAGCTCTTCAAGGACGCCCATTACGTGTTTCATCAGGCAGCACTCGCCCGTGTCCCCTTCAGCATTGATAACCCGCTATCAGCTAACGAGGTTAATATAACCGGCACATTAAATGTGCTGCTCGCCGCGAGGGATAATAAAGTTAAGAAAGTCGTTTTTGCCTCGTCATCTTCAGTATATGGAGATACACCAGTGTTGCCACAGCACGAGGACTTGATGGCCAATCCGCTCTCGCCGTACGCCCTGACCAAGCTGGCAGGAGAATATTACTGCACCATTTTCAGAAAGATATACGGGTTAGCCACCGTGTGTTTGAGATATTTCAATGTCTATGGCCCCGGGCAATCCCCACATTCCCAGCACGCCATGGTCATTCCCGCTTTCATCGACCGTGTGGCACGCAATCTGCCGCCCGTCATACACGGTGATGGTGAGCAGAGCCGGGATTTTACCTTCATCCAGGACGTGGTAAGTGCTAATATACTGGCCGCCAAAAGCACTGCGGAAGGCATTTACAATATCGGCAGTGGCCGCAGCATTACGATAAACCAACTGGTTGAGAAAATCATCAAGCTTATGCAGAAAGACCTGAAGCCGGTTCATGAAAAAGACAGGCTTGGTGATGTGAAGCACGCCCTAGCTGATATTACCAGGGCGAAATCATTCGGCTATGAGCCGGGGTGGAACCTGGAAGATGGCTTAAAGGAAACCATTACTGATATTTTCAGGAAAGTTAAATGAAGAATATTTGCATTGTGGGTTCAGGACACGTCGGGCTGGTCACCGGGGCCTGTCTGGCTGAATTGGGTAATAAAGTAATCTGCATGGATGATGATGAGAATAAAATCGAGGGACTGCATAAAGGCGTTATGCCGTTTTTTGAACCGGACCTGGACAACATGGTACGACGCAACGTGGATGCCGGAAAGCTCTCTTTCACCGCCAACGTTGAAGAGGCAGTTAAGAATTCCGAGATTGTGTTTGTCTGCGTGGGCACACCGCAGAAGCCCGATGGCGAGGCAGACCTGACCCAGGTGGAAATCGTGGCGCAGCGGGTTGCCCGGGCCATGCACGATTATACTGTGGTTGTGGAGAAAAGCACCGTGCCCGTAAAAACAGGAGGGTGGGTAAAGAGAACCATTGCGCTGAACAACATTAATAACGCCGATTTTGATGTCGTTTCCAACCCGGAGTTTTTAAGAGAAGGCAAAGCCGTTTATGATTTCATGCACCCCGACAGGATAGTCATCGGTGCTGAAAGTGAGCGCGCGGCACAGGTATTGTTGAAGCTGTATGAGCCCCTGAAGGCTCCAGTTATCGTAACCAGTATTACCACCGCGGAACTTATCAAGCATGCCTCCAATGCTTTCCTGGCCACGAAAATATCGTACATTAATGCGCTCGCCAATATCTGCGAGGGTGTCGATGCCGATATTGCCAAAGTCGCCGAAGGCATGGGCTACGACCGGAGAATCGGCAGAGACTTCCTCAACGCCGGCATCGGCTATGGCGGCTACTGCCTGCCCAAAGACACGGCTGCGTTTATCAGGATAGCTGAAGAGGCAGGCTACGATTTCGAGTTATTGAAAGCGGTGCGGAGTATAAACGAACACCAGCGGCAGCAGCTATTTGCCAAGGTTAAAAAAGAGCTCTGGAACTTAAATGGCAAGACAATTGGCATACTGGGTCTCGCGTTCAAGCCGGACACCGACGATATGCGTGAAGCCCCCGCCATAGACCTGATAGGTAAACTCCTGGAAGAAAACGTTCAAATCAAAGCCTACGACCCACAGGCGATGGAGACTTCCAGAGCCATATTCCCCGACATTCAATACTGTAAAGATGCCTACGAAGTAGCTGAAGGAAGCGATGCGCTGGTTATCGTTACCGAATGGAATGAATTCAAAAACCTTGATTTTGAAAAAGTCAGGTCTTTGTTGAGACAGCCCATCATCATTGACGGCAGAAACCTTTTTGACCCCGATGAAATGGGCAGGCTGGGATTTATCTACCGGGGATTCGGGCGATGAAGATCGCAATCACGGGCGGAGCCGGTTTTGTCGGTTCGCATCTGGCCGAATTCTTGCTCACCCAGAGGCATCAGGTAACCTGCCTGGATAACCTCATTACCGGGAATATAAAAAATATCGAGGGTATAACCGATAATAAGAACTTCAAATTTATCGAATATGACATCACGAAGTACATTGACATTCCAGATGACGTCGATTATGTCCTCCACTTCGCCAGCCCGGCCAGTCCCGCCGACTTTGCCCGTTTCCCCATACAGATATTGAAAGCAGGCGGGGTGGGCGCGCTCAACGCACTAGGGTTGGCCAAAGCCAAAAAGGCAAAATTCCTGCTTGCTTCCAGCTCGGAGGTATACGGCGATGCCCTCATAAACCCGCAGAAAGAGGACTATTGGGGTAATGTCAATCCAATAGGTCCCCGGGGGGTATATGATGAGGCGAAACGGTTCGCCGAAGCCCTGACCATGGCGTATCACCGCCAGCACGGCATAGATACCAGAATCGCCAGGATATTCAATACCTATGGCCCCAGAATGAGAAAGGATGATGGCCGGGTAATCCCTAACTTTATCACCCAGGCTTTAAACGACGAGCCGCTGACCGTGTTCGGCGATGGCTCTCAGACACGCAGCTTCTGCTATGTCTCGGATTTAATCCAGGCAATCCACCGGCTCATGCTTGCTGAAGTAAATGAACCGGTAAACCTGGGCAACCCGCATGAGATAACCATCAGGGAGCTAGCCGAGAAAATCATTGAAATCACCGGCGGCAAGAGCGCAATTACCCTTAAGCCGTTACCGCAGGACGACCCGAAGACGAGACGACCGGACATCACAAGAGCGAGAGATTTTCTGGGCTGGCAACCTCAAGTTGCGCTCGAAAAAGGTCTCCGGATAACGATAGAATGGTTTAAAAACGCCAATTCATAACAAGCATAACGCTTTGAGGGCATTGGTCACTGACCGCGAGGAGAGCAATATTGCCGACGTCCTAGAGGCACGAGCATTTTAAGTTTATTGAAGTTAACATCCTTGGTTTAGAGAAGTTCCCTCAACACTCGTTAAGTATTCTAACGCCGCAGAATTAATTCAATCTCGCTGAAAAACATAGAAGTAGTTGAGCGCGTATCTCATTACTGGAGATTTGGTGAACTTGCTGAATAGCACATCGATATAAATGGCCGGTGTAGCAGGCTATTTTCTTTCGAGAAGGTAGGCCCAGCTCAGCCCGCGCTATTTCTCTCTCGAGGTTCTCTGAAAATGGCTTTAAGTCAACGCCATCTGGAGCTACCAGTTTCTTCTCCGGCCGAATGCCCTGACTCTGGTAAAGTTCTCCCAGACTTCGGTTAATCACAATCAGGCCATCAATGCGGCGCAGAAGCCAGCACCTCAGCCTACATCCCAGTCCGGTACGGGGAAAGTCGTGGGCTTCAAAGAAGATCCGCTTGCCGTGTAAGGGTTTGGTAAGAGAGAGGAAAAGACAGGTAAAGAAATCTCGGGAGTAAACTAACTTTGCGGAGCGAGTAAGAGAGTAGATCGTGCTGGCCAAGCCAAAGCAAATACTTTGTTGCCAGTACGTTAAGCGCTGTACTGACTGAGTCCAGTAAGAAAGGCGACTATCCAACGGAGGGGTCATATTCAGGCTGAATAATCGCCTGATATTAAAAGTTTTTTCAACAGCATAGTACTCATAGGAATCGCTCACCTGTTTCATGAACTTGGTCTGAAATCGTCGTGGCACCACTAACTCAACACTTAGTTTCCTAGCGAATTCATGACACATCTTCATTATCTGCAAGCCGTGAGCCTTTTCCGTGGGAATCCTGGCATTAGCGATGTATAAAAGCTGTTTCTTCATCTTTCTTGTTTCTTGTCCAAACCGGTCAGCGCCTAACCAGCACTTCCTGAAACACGCAAATCAACCTCGGTAGCCAGACATCAAGACTATGGTCAGCTTCAACTATGGATTTGAGGAATAAGCGAATTTTATCCTTATCCTCTTCCGACAGGGAGCAGAGAGCAGCTATCTTTTTCGCCAATTCATGCGGATCATTCTTCTGAAAAGTAAGCTTGGAACGGTATCTTCCGAGGAACGGGAAGAACGCTTCATTGCAGGTGACAATTAAATTACCGCTGACCATAGCCTCCATAACTGCTTTGTCAATACTTCCTGTTTGACTGGCGCTGACAAACAGGTCTGCCCTGTTATAGAACTCGGCCACCCGGTTATAGGGAACAGGGCCAACAAATTCCACCCGTTCGTCTATTCCTATTTCCCTCGATAGACTCTCGACATTTTCTAAGTATCTCTCTTCCGATATCGATGCCGGACCACCAACTATCATAACTCTGATATCCTTCATGCCATATTCACTGACCAATATAGAGGCAGCTTCAACCAGAGTTGCATAATCTTTGACAGGGGATATCCTCCCTACTGAAAGGAGATTTGTTCCAACTCTCGAACCAGGCCTGGTTGAAGCGGCAAATCGCTCAACATCAATGCCATGCCCGATAACCCTTATTTTCCGGCTCCTGATCCTAAAACTCTCTTCCGACGCAGTAACAACCCGGTTCACCAAGGCATGACTTAACCTGGTCATCAGGCTGATGTGGCCATGACAGAACCACATAACCAGAGGTTTAGCAAAGAGACGGCTAAACGGCCAGGCCAAAACGGGGAAGACGGGATACATATGGGTAAATATCAAGTCCGCTTGAGGAACCAATTTAAGCAAAAGACGATTTAAATAGAGCCACTTTGAGAGACTATTTCCTTTCGTGTCCAAGGCGTATACCTCAAAATCCCTATCTGGCTCTGTATTTCGCTGAACTAAGGTTATGACAGAGAGTTTGTCTACCTGCCCGGCAATTCGCTTCATCCAAGCATAAGCAAAACCATGTACCGGATCAAGCGGGTCAACGGTCGGGGTCATCATTAGTACTTTCATGAAATCGACCTCGTGATAAACTGTTCGTGCCAGACCTGAAGGGTGAGAATGGCCGGCGCAATCCTATATTGTATTCTTTCTGCGAAAGGTGGCCCTGCAGCACTTTCTGTACAGCGTCGGCATTAAAGAACCCGTCCCTCTTCAGGGAGGTAACAGAGAGATAATCTTCAATCATTGGTTTCAGATAACCTCGCAGCCATTTGGCAGCGATACCACACACTGCAATCACCTGTTACTTTCTATTTTTGTTGCTTACTTTTCTTTTATCCGGCTCAATATTTTAACATATACAAACGTGAAAACACATTTTTAACCAACCAGAAGTGTCGTAAAGGATTAAAAGGAGAGCGATAACCACCCAGCAGGTCGGGAAGGTTCAGGAAGTAGGGCTGATAGTTGCTCTCCTGCCAGAGTTTCCCGGCTTCACTAACCGTAAGCGATTTTATCTGATACTGGGACAGGAAACTGAAGAATTCATTGCGCCGCTCGACCTCCCAATCTCTAAACCCGGCTCCGTCAGTTTCAATTGGTTTCCAGGAGTGGGTGGTTAAGTAAAGGATGACTGGTTCTGACATTTCCTCAGCCACGGCCGCCAGAACTTCCATACCCCGTTTCATCAATTCCAATTCGTAGCTTCTGTTTTCATGTATCGTTATACCGAGTCGGGTGCTGGTGATGGGAATCATCAATAAATTGGCGTTGCCTGCCTTGGTAATATCACTATAACTCGGATTATAAGGTGAGTCTGGCATATCATACCATCGCACCGAACCCGCCACCGAGTTTTTCAAGGGCGAACAGTCATACGCTATGTTTAACTCTTCGAGGACTTTAATCGTATTTTCGTTGCTGAAATACCAGCCTGCTTTAAAGGACGAGACGTTATATCCGTACTTTTACAGTCTGTTCACTGCTGCTGTTATTTCTGATTTGCGTGCGGCATAGTCCGCTCTCTTGATGTGGACGTGAACCGAAACCTCCTGCCCATGTTTGCTCACCTGCTCATAAACCTCAGGGTAACGAAGCAGGATACTCTGTTCCGAGTCGCTCTGCTCCTGAATGTGAAAGGTAGCTCTGATGTTATATCTGGCAAAGAACTCCAGCAAGTGAGGAACACCTTCGGTCAGACCGGGATCGCCTGAGTACCTTGGCTTTCCCGAAAAGCGAACATGATCGAATTCGGTGTCGACATCAGTTACCAACCAGAGCATTATCCTTATCCTGATGATATTTAATCATTGTTTCCCAAGTAGTGATTAACTTTTTCACATTTTCTTCAAAATCAAACAGGGTCAAGGCCCGCTGGTAGCCCTTGAGTCCCATCTTTCGAGCTATTTGCGGGCTTTCAAGTAGTTTTTGAATTCTATCTGCCATTTGTTCCGAATTAGCAATCTCTACAATATATCCTGTTTCATTATCAACTATCGCCTCTCTAGCACCACCTACGTCGGTGGCGACTATTGGTTTCGCGGACAACATGGCTTCCATCAGGATGCGGGAAAATCCTTCACTCCATGAAGGTAGAACGACGAGGTCGCAGGCCGCGTAGTAAGCCGGGAGTTCACCATAAGGAATGATTCCCATGAACTTAATATTTGGCGAAATTCCCAACTCCCGACACAGCTTCTCAAGATTGCTTTTTTCTGGCCCACTACCGATGATAACGAATAAAGTTCGAGGACAAGCAACAAGTACCAGCTTTGCTGCTCTTAACAGATTCGGTATATTCTTGACTTTCTCCAGTGCCCCAACGAAGAGAACTATTCTATCGTACTCTTCCCCCTTCAGACTGGACATTACTGCCTCTCCGTCGGCACCAGTAAACTGGTCGATGCTCTCCTGGCTCGGAAGTGCCGGTATCACGACGACCTTTTCCGGCTTTAGCTGGAGTTTCTCAATCAGAGTTATTCGACTTTGAGTTGCGTCTGTTCTGACCAAATCGGCCCGACGAAGTGTCCAGCGCATAGTCAACGCGTACCACCGATTAAGCCACCTCTGCCGCAACCACCAGTTATTGAATATCTCTAGACCAAAGGCGTTTATTTGCAGACAACACCCGAACTTTCTCCGTAACAGAACACCCAGAAAGCCAAGAAGTGCGTCCTGAGTAACCACGATGTCTACTTTACTTCGCTGGCATATCTTCCTCGCTTTTAAATATGCCCTGAGCCATGAAAGCACTTTCGGCCCGTGACTGGGATATATGGTCAGTTTCTCACTTACCTTTATCTCACCCTGTTGCGTTTTCGACGGTGCCGGCACCACAATATCCAGCTTCTCCAGGTACTCCGAGTAACGTTTGTGTCGAAGCAAGGTGTCGCCAACCTGTTCCCCTTCGATAAGCGTCCTGTCATAACTGAACATGAGGATATGCATTAGATTATCCTGCCACCATATTCAGAATTTGTTCCAGCTGGCCCAGTGTGCTGTCCCAGGTGAATTTCCTTTTGACCGTCTCGTAAGCCTCGGCTACCATTTCTTTTTTTATTGCCTCGTTCCCGAGGATGAAAAGCAATTTTCCTGACAGCTGCGATGTATTTCCCGGCTCAATGGTTATCCCGTTCTGGCCGTCCTCAATGACCTCAATCGTGCCTTCAAGGCCGGTGGCAATGACCGGGCATTGATACGCCATTGCCTCTATCACGGTGTGAGGCAACCCTTCGTAGCGTGAGTTTAGAATAAACACATCCGCTCTTTTTAAGAGCGCCAGGGTTTCTTCGTGGTTTAATCTCCCAGTAAAGACGACTTTTTGCTCCATCCCCATATCATGACAGAGCTTCTTCAAGTTTTCATATTCCGGACCATCTCCAACGACCACCAGTTTAAAATCAGGATATTTTTGGCTTACAGCAGGCACTACTGATATCAGCTCATCAATACCTTTCCACAGGACCAAACGACCAATGGTTATCGCCATCGGCTGGCCGTATTTTTCTCCGGTAACTTTGACCTCGGTTAATGCAACGGCATTATAGATAACCTCAATTTTTACGTCGGGTACCTGATAGAACTTAACCAGAAGTTTCTTAAGGTAATGCGAAGGTGTAATCACCTTATGGACGTTATGAAAAACGAACTTCTGTATGCGCATTATCAATTTGATATGCAGACCACCTTCAGGCTGACTTAAAAAATCTTCTAGGTATCTTTTCGTTTCCCCATTATTAACCGCCTGTTCCCAGGCAACATCGCCAACGAATTTAACCACTATCGGCTTTCCCGTAAGTTTTCCGACAATGAGGGAGCAGAAGCCAACCACGACTGCGCCCTGTGCGTAGATCAGGTCCATACCCCTGGCAGCCCGCAAGATAGTGAAAAACAATCGTAATTGCCTTCTCAGAGTGCCGAGCACCCTGTAATTCAGCCGTACCGGAATAACCTTAACACCTTGGACTTTGGGTTTTGTGTCGGCAAAAGTCACCACGCGTATATCATGGCCTCTTTCCAAAAGTCGCCTGGATATTTCACAGGTATAAGTGGCCGGACCGCCTATCTCGGGAGGGAATATCGGCGTGGTCAATAATATCTTCATTGCCCGCCTGCGCCCATTACTTCTGCATATACGTTTTCCATCTGGCTCAGCACCACTTCCCAGGTAAATTTTTCCCTCACTGTTTTCAACCCTTCCTCAGCAATGGTGCGGCTCAGATTCTTATCCTGAAGCACTCTCTTCAAAGCCCTGGTTAACGCCTCAGTATCTTCTGGAGGCACCAGGAGTCCGTTCTTCCCGTCCGTAATTATATCGGTGATACCGCCAACCCTTGTGCCTATGGTCGGGATTTTACAGGCCATAGACTCAATAAAGGAAATGCCAAAACCCTCGTTGATTGAGGGCCGACAGAATATGTCAGCCATATTTAGATACTCAGGCAATTTACTGTGCTCCAAATAGCCAAGCAAAAACACTCTATCAGCAAGATTCAGACTGCCTATGAGAGCTTGCAGGGACTTTTTCTGCTCGCCATCCCCGATAATAATCAATTTTAATCTTGGCACCTTGCCAACAGCCCGAATCAGATAGTCCAGGCCGTTTTTGGGGGTTAATCGGGACGAGCTTACCACGATTTTTTCATCGATCCTATACCCCAGTTTTCTCCTCATCTGATTTTTATCCTGAGGGTGAAAAAGATGAATATCAACTCCGTTGGGCACTATCATTATCTTTTTTGCCCCGATTTTCTGCGCCACACTGGCAATATGACTGCTTACCGAGTGCACCAAATCCGCTTTTTTCAACGACCAACCGATGAATGGCATTTCCATAAGCCGAATCAATAAATTTGACTCCCTATATTCGCCAATATCTCCCCCCTGGAGCGTGATTATCAATTTCTTATTCTTCTTGATAGCTGCCCCGCAGACCATTGCCGGAAAGATATGACTGTGGATAACATCATAGTTGTGCTCCCGGTCAAGTTGTATCGTTTTGGTGGTCATGCGCAATACACACGATAAAACATCAATATATTTCAGATTCGGTGTTTTTACCCTGTATACGTTTACTCCGTTGATAGTCTCAAATTCACGATTCCAGTTTTCCGTGTAGACATCTGGTTTGCTCCAGAGTCCGGTAACTACATCAACCTGATTGCCTTTGGCAACGAGATATTCCGCCAGTTTCTGCATGAATATCTCCGCACCACCTATCCAGGGGAAATAAGCCCCTTGCTGCATGAGTATCTTCATCGTCTTAGCCGCCATCTTCCAGCAAATTCATTTTGTCCTTTTGGAAGTCTTTTCTCCTGCATTCTTTAGCTCGACCAGTATCGTTCTTGCCAGCAAAGGGCTCAAAATTTTGCCCAAAGTTCTCTCAAATAACAACCGGAGGTTTTTACCACCAAGAGGTGGCGAGTTATTCATCCTCCAACTCTTCTCAATGCTCAGCCCCAGCTTGCGTTCAAACCTTTCCGCTAAACCCAGTTTACCATAATGGAAATACTTGGTTCTTTCCCCTTTACGCTGTTTCTGGCATGCCTTTTTGTATCTGAAGTAACTTTTCAGCGAGCGGAGAGGCTGGTAGAGATTGGGCATCCGTGTGAAATCTATGAACAAGAGTCCCCGGTTAGTTACGACCCGGCTTACTTCCTCCGGAGCGCCTGGGTAAGCAGCGGCGCTCTCGCTGCCGGTACTCACCGCCACATCAAAAACACCTTCTCGAAAAGGTAAATTGTAAACACTGGCTCTTACCAAACTCACCTGGCCTTCAAGCCTCTTCTCTTCTATTAATCTTCTGCTGGTTTGAAGTGCTTCTTCAATGATATCTAACGCCACAATATGTAAACCTGTTTTTTCAGCTAGCAGGACAGCCAATTGCCCCTGTCCGCAGTCGACGTCAAGTAAGAGAGGTTTTTCCTTTTCTGAGAAATAACGCTTTATCCTCTCAGCTATTTTTTCTGCGGCGCATACAAGGTAGACGTTGAGGGTTAAAGAGGGGTGAAATGCCCTCCAGTAATGTCTCCATTTTTCCACATCAGTCTTCATCTACATCAGACGAGTTTCTGTATAGTTCGTTCTATGACGCCAAATAGATAGTCGGCATCACTTTCACGGTAATCGGCTTTTATCGGCAGATTTATCACTGATTTTGCCAGGAGTCGGGCACTTGGGTAATCATTTTGCAGATAGTCCTGAAACATATTTATGGCTACTGGAGAGTCGTGCCACAGTCGGTCGCCGAAAACTCCTTGCCGTCTGAGCCCAATCAAAAGTGCGTCGCGAATGTGGGCGATTTCAGGCAGCAGTCTGACGCTGAAATTGAACCAGGAAGGTTTCTTGACAGCATCAACTTGCTGAGGTACAAGATATCTGCTTTCACTGGCTCTTTCATGGTAGTGCCTGGCAATGATTCGCCTTCTTTCCACTGCATCTTTAAGGGAGGGAAGGAGAATTGCGAAAAGCGACAAAGCAAATTGAGACGGCCGTCGTGATGTTAAGTTTTCCTGGAGTTCGTTTAATGCCCCGGGTAGTCCTTTGCGCTGACGCACTGCTTTAATTAAATAATCATGGGGGCCTGAAGTTATCCAGAGCAACCGGGTGAGGTTGCCGAGGCTTATGGCACCGCTTACAGGTTCATCCACTTTAAAATCTGACAGCAGTAGAGCGCCATTGAGGTTTGGTATTTGCTTGTACATGCTGAGTAAAGTGACATCCCCCAGTCTGCCTACATATTCCCCCTTATAGGTGGAAAACAAAGCCTGAGCAATATCCTCAATCAGATAAGTATCACTGCCCTTCAGTTTTCTCCGTATTTTATCCATATCAGCCGGTACGCCAAAAGTATGGTTCAGGAACAAAGCATCAGCCTTCATCAGGTCTTCCGGTGATATGAAGTCGATATCTAGGTTAAAATCATCAAGATTAACGTCCGCAAAACGAGGTTTTACTCCGGCTTTAATCGCGGCTATGACAACCGTCGGGCAAACGAAGCCAGGGAAGATGACCTCTTTACCGGCAAATTTCTCTCGAAATAAAGTGTATAAGGCATTACGTCCATAATTGAAATAAGCGACGTTTTTCCCTTCCGCCACAATTCCGGAATCTGAGAGATACTGGTTGATTGATAAACGGGTCCGCCCCCTGCTACAGTCAGCGATGGCTGTGCAAAGAGTCCCTATGGAAATCCTGTCAATAACATCGTAGCTCACACGAGCACGCATCTTACTCAATACTCAATGTTCCAGTCAGTTCTTTCATTTTGATATATTTTAAAGGGTATCTTTCCCCGAGCAGTAAAAATTTATCGCGTAATAACTCGTAATTATGGCTGGAGCAGTAACCATATTTACCTTTGTTAGCCCATTCCTTGAATTCCCAGGGATGAGCTAAAAAGACAAGGTATGGATTAACGCCTGCATTTACCTGAAATTTTAGAACTTCATCAACATAGTCCAGGAAATGGTTATTATCTGAAGTTGTTAGCCAGGTCATATTGAATACTTCGTAAGAAGTATACGGTATGAAATACTTCATTTTTGAGCGGGGGCCCGGGTTAGCTGTAATGGGAATGCTCAATAGTCTGCTGGTTGACCCCAAAGGTGTGGTCGGTACCGGTGGTATGCCATAGTAAGAGGAAGCTGACGAGTCTATTGTAAAACCATTCTCCTCCAGAAGCCTTAAGGTATCCATGTCAACTACCAGGTCGGGTGCTCTGAAGGAAGTTGGCGGAGCTAAACTATTATCGGAAAAAAAATTCAGGCTTTGCCTCAGGAGTTCCTGTTTGGATTGAAGGGAAATAGGGTCATGGGATAGAAACCATTTTACTTTCCCCCATAGCTCGTGAGCATAGCCATGCAAACCGATTTCATGCTCAACTTGCAGCTCCCGAAGCTGATTAGTCAGTCCCGCCACCAAGTCGCCCTGAACAAAGAGGGTAAAAACGGCGTGCAGTTCTTTGGCCAATGCGGGCAGCTTTTGTAAAAAGGGTTCAGTGGCTTCCGACGTTATTTCACTGGCTGATGAACCAAAATCGCTTTCAATATCAAAAGTCAAAGCTGTCAATACCGGCGTCTTAGCAGAAAAATCTATTTTTGATAGCTTTTTGCGTCGTAACTGCCTTAATTTTACACAGGGGAGATACTGGGGCATCCGTGGGTCAAGGAAAAAGTCAATCAGGCGCATTAAAGATATCATATACCAAACCCTGCCTTCTGCACCTTGCTCCTGAGAGCAGGTGGAAGCCTTTTCTGAATGAGCCTCCCCAGTTTCAACGTCGCTTCCCTGACCAGGAACCGGCTTCGTTTAAATGGTAAGCAGACCACGTAATCCTGATTAAAACTAGCCCCGAATTTGCTCTTCTGCGAATAATTTGCGGACTTTGGGTCAGCCGGGGTTCCCCCAAAACTCACCGTTTTAAAACCATTTGCCTCGCACCACTTGAGTAATCCCCAGCACAGGTAAAAGTAGGTCCGGTATTGCGTTTCCACATTCCTGTCCAGGCCAATGAAAGTTTGATAGGCAGTTTTTCTGGGTCGATAGAGGAAAAACCCCTCCCCACCGATACACCTGCCGTTACCCACCGTCAATATGATATTGAAGTGCTCGGGATGCAGTTCGTCCCAGAGCTTGCGGAAGAAGGAATAAGGATGAACAGCACCGCCGATGTAATTCATATTACGATAGTATAGTTCATAAAAGGTATCGAGGTCCTTTATACTTTGCGCTTCAATGTTTCGAAACCCGTCCTTTTCAAAGCGACGGATATAGGTTCTCTGTCCGTCCTTCTGGGTAAATACCTCGTCCCAGATAAAATCGGATGGATATTGCTCCAAATTAAGATTCATCGAGCCACTGGCGGTATCCGTAGTCATGCCTCTGGTGTTGAAATGTCTGCCCATAGTTTCACTGGGACATCTGATTTTGGCATAGGTTATGTTTTTTCCACGACATACTTCTGGTAAATAATCGTTGAGTGCCTTGAGTACCGCAGAGGTTTCGGGCTCTACGGTCAATGGGCCTCCGAAATCGGATTCGGGTAGCGAGTCCAGAATGCGAAACAGCCTGAGTTTACTGGTCACAGCGAAAGGGCAAACACCAGCCAGTTTACCTGCTTCATCTCTGATGGCCAGGTATTCGGCCTCCAGGGAGAAGGCTTCCTCAAGAATTTTTTTCCACTTAAGGGTATGAAAAAAAGTCCCCCCTGAGGAATCGGCCACAAATCGCTCCCACTCTTCGTCATTGCTTAATCTCTCAACCAGCATCTATGAGCTCCAGCGGCTAGAAATCTTTATAAGCCTCATGCCTTTGCAGCCACGCCTTAATCTCATCAAGGGTGATTTTTTTCCCCTGCTCCGAATTATTGTGTTTCATGTCAGTGACCACGTTCTCTCCAGGCATAAAAAGCCTCTCGTGCATTTTTTCACCCTGACGTCGCCCGACTTCTTTGACCATTGTTTTTTCATTTCCATATAACTCAATAAAAGCATGAGCCAAAT
>JADHXF010000064.1 GCA_016783105.1 Dehalococcoidales bacterium
CTATAATGCCGCCTTTGAGAGGTATTGTGCCGCCGGATATACCGGTACCGGCACCGCGGGGAACCACCGGTATCTTTTCCCTGTGAGCCAGTTTCATTATTGCCGAAATTTGTTCCGTGCTGCGTGGAAAGACGATAACATCTGGCAGTTCCTGCCTCATGGTGGCATCATAAGAATAGGCGACCAGATCTTTGAGGTCGGCAAGGATGTTGTCCTTGCCCACGATTCTGGTCAGGTCTTTGATAATGCTTTTTGCTAGCAAGTCCTTTACTCCTCATCCCATATAGCAGCCAAAGGGAATAAACGATTATACTCCTTTTCATCATTATACATTGATCCGCTATTTTCAGAAATCAGTTTGTGTATCCGGGTGCGAAGAAAGGGGGGTGTGGTAATGGCTATGGGTAGTATATGTTTTACGTTTTTAGCGCTCTGCCTTCTCTTTCTTGATAATCCCCAGCATCTCTGCTAGTTTCTTGCCCCTGCGTGACATTGCTGGTCTAAAGTGGTAGCGTTTAGCCTTTTCATACTTGGGGATTTCCCGCCAGTCTTCAGCCTGGTCAAGTGTCGGGTCAACAATCGTGTCATCAGGGTCTTTGAGAAACCAGTGGAAGCGACCATGACCGTCAACATCAACTTGCCATACCGTCGTACCTACCGGCATAACCAGCCTTGTAGGCTACTTCGCTGACTACCCAGCAGTAATTGGTTGTGGGGTGTTCTGGCGTCCATTCATCCCGCAGATACCAGACGACACCCCTCAGCCATATTCTAAACACGCCCTGTTTATCTTCTCTCTCGTGAGCCGTGGTGCCCATTGTGTAATGATGCCCTGACGGTGGGCGAGTTTAAGCAGGTGTTCGGTACTATCGCTTCGTTTTCTGGCGGCGCCACCTGATGCTTTAATTGCCTTTTTCATAATCACTTCTTCCCCTTTTTTGCACGCATTTGTACATGACATAGAGTGTTAACACGACGTATCACATATGTATAATTGCATGCAAAAGTTGATTATCAGCATCTACAGTCTCAAGTAAGCGAAGGTCTTCAAGCTGGTAGTCAATTGTCCTTTTAGATAATTTAGTTTCTTTGGCAATATTGTCGGCGCTTGTTTCTCCTCGGACTAGGCACCCTAAAACTTGGCTTCTGAGCTTGGGCATACAGTCCCATAACAGTCGGTTTATATATGGTCCATATCGGGTCAGACCTAATACCTTTAAGCCTTGCACTAAACGGCAAAAGCCTTGCGTTAAATCCGTACCTATCTCGGGTTCAGGATAGCTGACCAGATTACGAAGCTTATCTCTCTGCACTGGCGTCCGAAGTCTAGCTGTTTTGTCACCAAACTCGGATATTATTCTAATCTCGGCTTCTGACAGGGTCATAAAGGATGAGGCTTTGGCCCGCTCCATTAAGGAGCAGACACTAGTGGCGAGTTCAATTCGGATAGACTCAAGATATGGATTATTCGTTCCAGCTCGATATGCCATATCCTCCCGATTACCAGGTATCCACCTCAGGTCAATAAAACGTTCACCGAGTAATGACTCAAGTTGGCGATGCTGCTCAAAAGCTGGAGTGGTAGCTACTATCCAATCGAATTTAGCCTTTTGAGGTAGATAGCCCTCATCGCTCCCGAAATCAGAAATTAATTCGCCATCTTTTATCGGACGTAATAAACCAAATATTTCTGTTCTGGCATCTTTCCTCGTTGTAAGCAAGGTCGCCAAATCCTTTGTTATCACCAGTTTCCCATCAATACGGGCTAATAATTTTGCCCCTTCTTTTAGCCCACCTCTTAATGCTGCCGGAGTAATTGCCTCCATTCTTGCGCAATCAGGATGGCCAGAGATGGCCCTGAGCAGCTCCGTTTTACCCGACCTACTAGGACCTATCTCTCTTAGCCATAGCATCTCGCCAGGGGCGTAGTGGGCAACAGCGGCGGCAAGTAAGAGCTCTACTCCCTGCCAGTCCACAATTTCAAAGTGCTTTCTGAGAGTCGCTTCTACTCCTGACAACGTTTCAAGCATGGGGTCAATAGGCTTGGGCCCTTCGAGACTAAAGTTCTCTATTTTCGGGGGATTAGACAAGGATTCTGGGTTTTTTGGCGTGATTATACTAGACATGGGGAACCTCCTTCACAGATATTTTCCTTTTTGAACGACTGACTGGGGTAGAATCACGAGGTGGAAAGCGAATGGGGAAAATATTGTGTTCAACATGGCAGTCCCTGGGAGAACGGGTATATTGAGTCATTCAATGGTAAGTTGAGGGATGAGTTACTTAACCGGGAGATATTTACCACATTAACAGAAGCGAAGGTATTGATTGAGCAGTGGAGAAGGGAGTACAATCAGGTACGTCCTCATAGTGCGTTAGGCTACCGGCCACCTGCTCCCGAGACTAGAATACCGGTAACCCTAACTTAAAGAGTGGTACCCTTTATGGGGGCAGGTTAGTGAAAGACCCGTTCGGCGGTAGTCTTGAGGTTTATCTGGAGTGCGCCAGCGAGATATCAACTGCTTTAGATGGAGCGGTCGCCAAGCTTCTGCAACCGGACCCGTAGCCCGGTGACTCTCAACGGTCCATCTAATACGGTGGGATTGGCCGCGAAGTACAGAGCCACCTGAGCGAGATAGCCGAGGCCATCAAGGAGACCCCCAGTCCCTGCTGATATGCCCGGCTGCACCGATTGACTGTTCTGCTCCCTTAGAACAGCCGTCATCCCGTGACTGAGTCGCCAAAGCTATGATCTCCGCCTAAACAGAGCTCCGCTTATCTGCCGCTGGATCGCATCCATGTATGGGACGTCTCAGCCTTTGTTCTGCTGACCAAGTCTCAGCCGTTGAGATGCCTGAATCTGGAGGCTTGGCCGTGGTTTGAACGGTAAACCCAGTCGCCCCTCCAGGATTTTTTCAGTCAGCCGAGCCATAAACCCGGTGAAGTCATCTTCAGTCAGTAACTGGTTTTTCGCTTTTTGTATCTCTTCAATAACCTCCGACTCTTTCCGATTTGACTCACGTGCCAAGCGAGACACGGAAACAACATGGACGTCCTCAGGCACGCCTCCGGGCCCGATACGGACGAGAACTGTGCCGAAGGGCGGCTCGCCGTTAGCGGGTGGCTCAGCAAGTGTCTGTGACATGTTCCTCAACCAGTCACGATTAAATATTTCTCCGACTATTCCGGCAACAGACCCAGCTATGCTACGTTCAGATTTCCCTTCGGAGTAGCGGTAACCAGCTATCCTCTCCTCACGTTTAGCCTCCTCCATGTGCCTCATGACGGTAGCGTGCAATGACTTAAGCCGGGCGACCTGGTCCCCGCGCTTCAGGCGAATACCTTCTTCCTCAAACAGAGCGGCCAATGACTCTGTAGCAGAAGCCAGCTTGCCGGCACGGAACTGCAGGTCTTTCAGGCTATCGTTACCGGTTATCATATGAGCCATCTTTCCAGATACATGACCAGTAAGTCGACGGTGCTCGGCAGGTTCTGGACTACCGCGACCCTCTCTGGGTTGGCCTTCATCCACGACTGAGCTCCGCGCAACATAGTCAGGAGGTTGGCCCTTACCCGCATAGCTTCGAGGCTTTCGTCGCCCTTCGTCAGGGCAAGGAGATCGATTAGCCATGCATTGGATTGGACAATACCTTCAACCCTACCAATGTCCTTGCCTATTTCGATGGCCTCACCTTCTCCCGATGTGACAGGCTCAGCCGCCGCTTTGACGCCGCCCTGCAAATCGCTTTGGACTGCAAGAAGAGCGGCCTGGCTATCCGCTTTGTCCGGGAGAACCAGTGGTTAAGGCCCGATGATGAACCACTCCAATTCGTCATGTTCGTCCTGCAGGCCTTCGGTGTCCACACCCAGACGGGTATCGCCATCGCCAACATGAATGCCGGAAGGCTCCGGGCGGCGGCTGAAGGGAAACCTGCCGGCCGGAGTTGGCAACGGGATGCTGGGTTACACCCTGGACGGGAAGAAGTTCACCACCAACTCATTTATCGCCGTAGTCGATGAGATACTGGACAGGGCCTTGCGCGGGGACAGCATTAACCGGATAACAAGGGACCTTCAGGCAAGAGATGTGAGGAATTCGGTGGGGACCCTGATAACCCGTTCCACAGTGGCCGTAGTGCTCCGTAATGCCCGGCGTTACGCAGGGATATGGGACTGGGGCGGTTACGAGCTCAGAGACCTGATTCCTCCACGGATATCGGAGGAACAAGCCGCGTGTGTCCTCGCCAATCTGGAGCGTAACAGTGAAAACAGCCGTGGCTACGGCAAGAGGAAATGGCTAACCTCGCGGGTCACCTGCGGGATATGCGGGCGCAAGTACAACCTGAGGAAGAAACACGGGTGCGCCTGCGGCCGCTCCGACCCTATGAAAGCGAGCCCGCCATGTCCTAACGTAACGATAACATGGCTCAGGCTCAGCGGTATAGTGTGGTATACTTTCGTTGAGTGCATAACCACATTCGAAGCTCTTGAGCTGGCGGTAAAGGACAAGCGGCAGGCCTGGAAGGCCCAAAAAGCGAGTATGGAGTCTCAGGTCAGTGGCCTGCAGGAACAAATCGGCCGGTTGCAGCAAAAGCGGCGTCTTTACTCCTGGCAGCAGGCTGAGGGTATAATAAGCGACCAGGAGTTGCTGGCAGCGCACCGGCAGCTTAAATCGGAGGAGACCCTATTAAACGAACAGGTGGCCAGGCTGGAGGTCTTTAAAGGCGAGCCGTCTCCGCCGGACATGGCTACGTTCAAGAGACTGGCCGAATTCTGGAGCGGGGACATTGCCAACGAGTTGCGGAACCCCGCGGACCAGGTGAAAGCCAAATTCGCCGAGCTCTTCGACCTGCATGCCACAATCCATCCTGACGGCTCACTCAACGGTTATCACTGTAATTTGTCGGCGAACATCCCTCTCGAAATGGAAGGTGATAGTCCTGGCGCATATGACATGGTGTTTATTCCTTCGAGAGGGGGACAGAGGGGGTGAGGTAGCTAATCAGTAAAAAAACGACAGGCCGTTATCTTTTGCTTCAATGCGGCGGTGAAAAATAAGACACTGTATAATTCATACCGCCTCTTCCACCGGAACCGGCGTCTTATCCAGTATTTCATTTATTATGCCTTCCGCCGATTGCCCTCGTATGCCTGTTTCCGCCTTGACGATGGTGCGGTGGGCCAGCACCGGGACCGCCAGGTGTTTCACGTCGTCGGGGATAACGTAATTCCGGCTATCGATTGCCGCCAGCGCCTGCGACGCCAGGTAAAGACTTAACGAAGCGCGGGGGCTGGCGCCCAGTTTTATCCCTTTATGGTCCCGCGTGGCCTGGGTTATGGCAATGATATAGTGGCGCACCGACTCTTCCACATATACGCGCCGACATATTTTCTGAAACTCGATAAGCTCTTTAGCTTTAATCACGGCCTCGAGATTATCGAGCGGGTTTTCCTCCTGAAAACGGGTTAATATGGCGTTCTCCTCATCGGAGTCAGGATAACCGAGCCGAATCCGCAGCAAAAAACGGTCAAGCTGGGCCTCGGGGAGGGGGAAAGTTCCTTCCAGCTCTATCGGGTTCTGGGTAGCGATAACCATAAATGGCTGGGGCAGAGGCATGGTCTCCACATCGACCGTAACCTGGCGCTCCTGCATACCCTCCAGCAGGCAGGACTGGGTGCGCGGGGTCGCCCGGTTTATTTCATCGGCCAGCACTACATTGGCGAAAATCGGCCCGGGACGAAATTCAAACTCGGAGCTCTTCTGGTTGAAATAGTAAATGCCGGTGACATCTGATGGCAGCAGGTCAGGCGTGAATTGAACCCGCTTGAAACTGCAGTCCAGCGACTTCGCCGTCGCTTTGGCGAGCATTGTTTTCCCGATGCCCGGTACATCCTCGATGAATATATGCCCCTCGCAGAACAGGGCTACCAGTACCAGCTTGATGACCTCGCTTTTGCCCACGATAACCCTGTTTATATTCGCCAAAAGTTTGTCGGCCGCTTCTTTTACCCCGCTGATGTCCAACGGCTTTGCGCTTCTCTCCATATCCTGGAACCTCCTCGGCTATTTCAAATGCTGGTGTTTTAAATGGTGCCAGCTCTGCTTCAACTGGTCCAGCTCTGCCGCTGATGGCGTGACGTGTCCGTAACGGGCGCTGACATATTTTTGAGTGACATACCGGAGTGTATCCCGGTGTGCGGGCATTCTCTCCTGCAGGGTATCAAGGTACTCGTTGGCTGTCTGAAAAGCTGGCCTGGGCAGGCCACTTTTTGCTGTCCAGCGCAGGAGCTGCTGGTAAAGCTGACGTATCGAGGTTATCTCCTTCGGCTCCACTGCCTTCCGTTTCTTGAGCAGAGCCGGCCACTTCAGCAACTTGACTATCCAGGAGAGAATACGCCGGAAAAGCGACTGAATATCAGCCCAGAAGGCGCCGGACAGCGATTCATATTCAACATTTTCTGATGAGCCGAACTTGCTGCGCAGCCAGGTAAATAGCTGCTCCGAAATGCGCCAGAAGAAAACAAGTAAAAAACCAATCATAAGGATAGTCCAGCCAAAGCGAAGGCCTCTCCGGACCGCTTCAGTAAGGTAAAAGAACTTTGAATAGTCCGGCTCCTGGATGGGCGCAGGTGCGGGCATGATACCTGGCAGCGCCTCCCCAGGCGTTAAATCCGGCTGGGGGAAGAGGCTTATGATAAACGTAATTCCCTTTGCCACCATCCCCCATAGCCAGGTCAGTCCCGCGATTGCTAATCGTAGTAAATCTGGCGTGATGACTGAGCCAATGGCAAGCCCCAGAAGGACGATGGCGCTGATGCTCATGAGCAGTATCCCCAGCCAGTTGCCGCGATACAGTTCAGTTGACTGCCTGTTCTCCCGGTCATGGGCTATTGATAGCGAGAACAGGGCAGCCGCGAAAAAGAGGAGAACAATCAGGATAGTCTGGCCGAGCTGAACCTCAAGTCCATAAGCGACGAAAAGCAGAATGAGCAGCATAATCAGCCCGAACTGAAATTCACGTACCACGGTGGCAAACGCCATCGGCAGAGAGGCCATTCTCTGCCCGAACCACCAGAGCACACCGCCACTCACCAGTAATACCATCTCCGGTGCGAGACCGTAGAATATATTCATGAACGCCTCCCCCACGGCTTTCAACCACATTGCGTCGGCCAGAGGGAGATGACCAAATAGCTGGATTTTGACCATCAGCAGCGTGAAGACGGCCCCGCCCACTATATTGAGGGAAATGCGGACTGCCCTGGGCCATCCCAGCCAGTGCAGTAGTCGGCTGGTGCCAAAAGCCAGCAGATACAGAAGTAAAAGGCCGGGAACATTCAGGCGTCCTCCGGCCATCAGGGCATTCAGCAGATACACCAGCGTGTAGAGCCAGCAGCCTTCCAGTGCCATAACAGCCGTGGTGAGGACCACTTTTTGCCCGATTGATTTCATGCCGTATTCCCCGGCATATAATCTGTGAAACCTTTCGGCGGTTTGAGAGCGTGCCAGGCATTGGCCAGGCCGGAATCGTTCCGCCTCTGTTTGCCGATTTGCAGGACGACCGATTTAAATCCGCCCTCTTTCAGCCTGGATAACAGTGCGGGAAAGGTGGTCAATGGTTCATCCAGGATAAAAACACAGGTAGTGCCCCAGGGTAAGGTGCCATAAACGTCCTGGAAAAATTCGGCAAAGGCGCCTTCCGGTTGCGGGGTGGCTCTGGCCAGCGCTTCCAGAATTCCGACCATTTGCGCATTACCTCCGCCGGGTGCCATTCGAATCGATTCGTTAAAAACCGAAGACCGGGCGTTGGCGAACAGCCCGACCTGGCTTCGTTTCTGGATGATATAGTTGGCCAAAGAGGCGGCAGCACTGACGCCCAGCTCAAAGTCGTCTTCGTCGCCGCTTTGGAAGCTGTCAACGACTATAAACAACGCTATCTTGAGAGTTGTCGTTGGCTCAAAGACCTTTACCTGCAGGTTCTGATGGCGGGCACTCGCTTTCCAGTGAATGTAGCGCAGGCTGTCGTGGGGGGTGTACTCGCGTACGCCAATGGTGCGGGTCTGGTCCTCAAAGATGCGCCTTTCTGCCCGTGTCTCACCCAGGGGATTTATCGATGGTAGACCAAACTGTTCAATGGGGAAAATCCCGGGATAAACGATGATGGTATCATCCGAGGGGTACGTGCTGGAGCGCGGATAGAGACCGAAAATATCACCTGAAGTTACCGTTAGATTTCCCAGGCGGTAATAGCCTCTCTTCCGGCAGAGCAGATTGTGGCGCCAGCTGACTGCCGAGTACCAGAACAGGGAAGCGCTATAGCCCATGATACGCTGGTTGTCATCTTGTACTGATTCCGTGGTTGCATCCTGGATTACCAGCTGGCCGGGAATCAGGTGGCTAAGCTGCACCCAGGGTAGCGGTAGAATTTTGTGGTTGACCAGGCGTACTTTCAGTTCTACCGCTTCTCCGGGGAAGACGCGGTCTTCACTCATCGTGCGCTTGCATCCCACCCCGCGCAATGAAAATCGACTCCATAGTTTCCCGAGCACCGCCGCCGATATGGCCAGACCAAGCAGAATGACAATGAATACCAGGCCATTCCAGGCAGCAATTAACAAAATTATGACAAGGATTATTAAACCAAACTTACCAAGCAGAAAACTCGTCGAATCCGATGAGGAGCTTTCATT
>JADHXF010000065.1 GCA_016783105.1 Dehalococcoidales bacterium
CTTAGCTTTTTCCAGCGTTTCTCCGGATTTCCGGGTTCTTTTACGGTAGCTATCTTCGTATTTCCTGGTGACTTCGGCCAGCAACTGTTCTCGGGACATAGCTGTTTCTCCTTTTTGATTGTTCAAACAGGTGGGATACCTATACCATTTCGTTAATTAAGTATCTTATAACAAATTAAGAAGCCTGACAAGCAGTCAACCAGTACTGGATTATGCTGCATATTCTTAATTGTGCCAGCAAAGGGAATTCTTGACAAAGCAGGCCCGACTGCCTAAAGTATCTAGGAGCGAATAAGAACTTACAGAGATGGAGGAACACATGGCAGATTTCGAAATCATTGACGCTCACGTTCACCTGGCGAGGACGCCGGAAGAAGAGAGAAACTGGTGGCTTTTCCCCGGACGTATGGAATGTGACCGGTACGGTACGCCGGAGAAAGTCGTCGAATATATGAAGCGGGAAGGTATCTCCAAAATGGTCCTCTTGGCCCTGATTCCGCGCCAGGACCGGGGCCCTCTTGTTGAGAAGGCGAAGCTCGCCTCGCTGCCGGAAAAGCAGCGGCAGGAGCAGGCAAAGAAGCTCGGTGAGCAGGTGGCTCCCAAGATGCGCGAGATGAATGAATGGGCCTGCGAGCTGAGCAAGCGCTTCCCCCAGCTGGTGCCTTTCAGCTGCGTCTCGCCGGACTTGGATGGCGCCGAGGGAATGGTAAAAGAGGTGGAGTTGAGGGCCGGCCAGGGAGCGAAGGGAATCAAACTCCACCCCGGCATGTTCTGCTTTTTCCCCGATGATGAGGCGATGTTCCCGGCCTATGAGAAATGCCAGGCGCTGGGGCTACCTATACTGGCTGATTCAGCGACATGGCCGACGCCGCATGTCCTGGCGGTATTTCCTTCACCGGTGGCCATGACGGTGCAGCATGATGTTATTGATTATGGTGAACCCAAGAACTGGGCCAGGGTGGCGGAGACCTTCCCGCGCCTGTCCATTGTCCTTGCCCATCTCGGCTCGGCATGGTGGGATGAGAGGGTGGAGTTGGCCCAGAAGTACCCCAATATATATTTTGATACCTCCCAGGGCTTTTCCGCACCCGACCTTATTCCTCACAGTCCGCATCGCGGCCTGGCGGAGGCAGACGTGCCGCGAATCTTCCGCAAAATCGGCACGGACAGAATCCTGTTCGGCACTGACTTCCCGGCACTGGCACCGCAACCACAGGTAGAGCAGCTCATGCGTATACCGTTGACTGATGAAGAAAAAAGAATGATACTGGCGGGAAACGCCAAACGCGTTTACCGTATTTAGTTGCTATCGGTAAAGATACAGGGAGGCAGGGGCAACTTTGGTGGTGAAACCCCCCTGCCTCCTTTTTATTATTCTAGAGACCTAGAAGCGACTTTATCTCTTCGATGCCTGGCTTGAGTTTCTCGTAGTTATTGTCCATTACATTGCCCAGCATGAAGAGCGTGTAGCCTTCCTCGGCCCATTTGGCCAGTGCTTTGGGCGCAAAACCGCCAATGCCCGCCACTTTCTTGGTCTGCTTGCAGATTCGGGCAATTTCCCGCAATCTGTCCTCCACGGGTTTAGCCGTCACCGACTCCGAGCGCAGCATCTTCGGCGGTGTGCCGTAGATATCGAGCACCAGGTCATTGGCACCCACAATGGTGCCGGTTATCCCTTCCAGGCTCAGGATGCGGTGCAGGTTGCTGATACACTGCAGGGATTCCGTTTGCGGGAAGAGCACCACGTTGTCGTTTACGTATTCGCAGATGTCAGAGAGCAGCATCTCCCCCGCGTTCTGTGAGTCGAGCAGGTAGGGGCTCAGACCGATTCCCGTTCCCCTGTGCCCGATGGGCGTAAAGTAGCACTGGTTCACGGCAAAGAGGGCATCCTCTACGGTGTTTACCCCGGGCATCATAAGCCCATTGACACCGGCATCCATGAAGCACCTGTAATTGGCGTCTTTTTCTTCCGGACGCAGTAGAATGGGCAGCTCCACCTTTCTCGAAGCGCCAATGTACTCATATACCGTTTCTTTGTTTACCAGGCTGTGCTCATTCTCCATCATGATGAAGTCGTAGCCGTAGCTCTTCAGCGCCTGGACTGTTTTCTCCGGGTCATTCCCCGGCCCGATGGTCTGCCCGAAGACGATCTTGCCTGCCTGCATTTTCTTTTTCAGGTTTAGTGTTGCATTCAGTGCCATTCTGACCTCCCTTTTATTTTTATCTGTTGTTATTTTAAGGCGCGGGATTCCGGGGCTAAAATTGTAAAATGGTCCCCCTGACTGCTACCAGTGTAATTGCTATCCGGTTAGATTTCAAATTAACGGCAGCTTGATATCAAACCGCTCACCGAGTTTGCGCAGATTATCGGCTGTTTTTTCCGGAAGGGGGATGCCGTTCGTGGTACGCTCTTCATAGGTTCTCCACTCCGGCTCGCCGGGAACAAATATCTCATTGAATCCGTCGGCTTTGGGCAGAGATTTAAGGCCGTCAATCATGTTATCGATGTGTTCTTTGTACCGGTTCACATCGGTAAAGGTGCCGATATCGATGATGGCGACCACGCTGTTCTGGATGTGCTGACGGATGCGGTCCGGATTACCCACCGTGATTCCCATGCCGAATGGCGGTTCTTTCCTCAAAACCACCGGTCCCACCTTGGGGAAATCCACGATTTTTTGTACCTCGGGCCAGTATTATAGCTGGGCCAGTTTTTGGAGGCAGGCCATCTCGCTAACTGCTGGCGCTCTTTTTGAGCAGAAGCGGAGTGCACAGAAGGAGAAGTCCCAGATTACCGATGAGCATCACGTTTATCACCTGATGCAGCGTACCGGGCCAGAAGCTTATCGTCAGGATTATCACCAGGGTAACCAGCCCCGAAATAAAGATATCCTGCCTTTTCCCCACAGCGATGGCATACTGGACCAGAAAGAGATTCAGCGCGAAAACCAGCATGGCGCTGCTGTACCAGCCGAGTAGTTCCGCTGCCGCTAAATAAGATTTACCAAAGAATATGGAGATAAAAAATTCCGGGAAGAGCCAGCACACGAGAGTCGCCACCGCGCACAGTGCCAGCGTGAAGAGGAGCCCCTGCCAGGCGAGGTCTCTGGTTGACATTTTCAGGGCGTGCTTCTCTGCTACCATGGGGAGCATCACCAGCGAGACTCCAATCGGTAAGAAGACAATGATTTTACCAAAAGTTGCCGCGCACGCGTAAATACCTGACTCACTGGCGCTGAAGAAGTGGACGACCAGCGGAACATCCATGTTGGTGGGTGCGGCGATAAAGAAGGCCAGCACCAGTCCGGGAAGAACCAGTCTGAATACAGGGGCATCTGTCGCCGTTTTGCTCGTCAAGGCGTGGGCAAAGCGCTTCCGCCACGGGAACATGGCCACTATCAAAGCGGTAAATTCAGCCATACTATTCGTTGACACCCAGGAATCTTACACGTGGGTGATAAAGGATGTTCATGTGTATTTAAATAACCTTAAGAAGTATCGTAAATTGTCTAGAAAAGGACGGATATCTAATGCCGAAAAAACTCAGTGATGACAAGAAACCTCTTAGCAAGAAGGAATTCCACCGCATTCTTGCGAAGGCAGCTCCACCAGTCAAGAAAATTAGTAAGGAGTAAAAGATGCAGGAATCATCCGCATGGCGTATCATAGACAGTATTATGAGCATGGTCGCACTGGGGGCATTTGCAGGGGTGCTTTTGATTGCAGCCATAACACTCTTTGGAACGGGATTTCATATCTGCAATCTAGGCTACAAGTGGGAAGCCATTGGTGCTTGGGGACGCTCTTTTTAGTTTGAGGGCGGTGCTTCTAACCCCAACACTGTTACCTCCGGCTCAGCCACAGGATTGAAGAACAGATAATGACTGTGGCCATGAGGACCACGCTGCTGATGGTGAAGCTCGTATGGAAACCGAAATGGTCTATCAGGTAGCCCAGTACAGGGGTCAGTATTCCGGTACCTTCTAGGCTGCCGAAGAAGTAAAAGCCGAGCACGGTGGAGCGATTTCTGGCTGAAGTGTGGTCAGCGATGTATGCCTGTGCCGCGATGGTGCTGAAAGCCGTGGCAATACCGATGATAACCAGCACGGCAGCGGTACCGAATCCATAAGGAACCACGTTGAGAAGGTAAACCACGATGCTGGCTATAATACACGTGGCTATGATTATAGCTACCCGGCCAAAGCGGTCCGAGAGATAGCCGCCGAATGGTCCCGCCCAGAGCCCCATGCCGTATACGAGCGATACTGAAGCCGCCGCCATTTCTTTACCCGTGTCATATATATCAACCAGGAAAAGCGGGGTAAAGGAAACGATGGACATAGGCAGTGCCATGGTGAAGGAACTCAATACCACCATGGTTATGAGGCGGCGCCTGTGGCCGGGCACAGGTGGGACTTCAGTGGAGACTCCGGTGTTCCCGGTCGCTGCTTTCTGAGATGGCATTCGTTTCCCCAGCATTATATGGAACACAATGCCAATACCGATACTGGGAATGGCCAGCGTGATGAAAGGTCCGCGCCAGCCCCAGGCGGCGGCAATGCCGGCGGCGATAAGCGGTGCCAGGAAGTAGCTGAAACTGCCGCCGACCATGTGAATGCCGAGTGACTGGCCGCGGGTTCTCGGCGCCACCACGGCCGATATCATGGTGGTGGAGGCGGGGTGGTAACCACCACCCAGTATACCCATCAGCACGAGAGCGGTGACCAGTACGATATAATTTGGCGACATGCCAGCCAGCAGTCCGGTTACTCCCACGCCGGCGATGCCGATGGTGAGCAGTATGCGTGGCCCGAGGCGGTCGGCCAGCCATCCTGCTGGCAGCTGACAGGCACCGTAGATAACGCTAAAAGCCGATATTAAAAATCCGGCGCGGGTGTAATCCAGGGCGAATTCGTCGCGGATGTAGGGCAGAAGTGGCACCGGCAGGGCGGTCACCAGGTGGTGGGAAAAGTGTGCCAGCACAAATAAAGGCAGCAGTCCGCTGAAGAGTGTGCGCAGGCTGAATCTACTTCTGATGGCCGAGTTCCTTTCTGTGGTAAGCGACCGTGTTCCGGCCAGTTGTTACTGCATATGTATCATAACACGAAAGGGGGAAATGATTCTCGCCGCAGCCTATGTTCTGGCTGTCGCTTCTGCCGTTCTCGTCACAACTTGCACGGACGTCATAGGGTTCTTCCTGTTCCTTGGACTGGCCACTGCTCTTGTCAGTTACCTTCTTTAGATTCTCAGGTGGCTGTAAACGACTGCCATGCTCAAACTCGAAGAAAATAAAAAGAGGGTCAATGTCTGTTAACGTATTAGATAAAAAAGTTAGTGCTATTCAGCAAGCCGTTGATGGCTTATTACTATTTTCCTAGTATTTGCTCAAACCTTGACGGCACTCTTTTTTCTCGAGACTAGGTATCCAATCAGCACAGCAAGAAGGTTTGCAGGATTGAATATCACAATAGCTCATATCCTTATCATATTTAAGGAAAATGCAGGCACTGTCGACATGGCGTATTAGATAATTATTATCACTGGGCCACTTCTGGTCAGAATATGCTTTAACCCAATCATGCATCGTAATACCCAGATAAGAAGCGATTCGCTGTGCTTCTTCGAAACTGACGATTGATTGATGCCTGGTGCAACAGATACCGCACCGAAGGCAACTCATGGAATGCGAAGTATTTAGCTTTTCCATTTAAATAACTTATTATCTTATATAAAAATCCAGGGGAATCATTCGAAGACTTATGCAATAATATTCATCTATTAAGAATATTATGTAACAAATTGTCTGCGATTTATATAACCTTCACATTAACGGGCAAATTTATTCTTGTAAAGTAATTAAATTCTCTTTAATCAGCCGATGGTTCGAATTCACCCGCTGCCAGTTTTTGTCAGTTAGCTTCAATTCTTTATATACTCTCTAAAAGGTTTTCCTTTTTAATGGCCACGTCTTATATTTTATTGCCTTACCAAAAAAGCGTAATATAGTAATCATGCCTGTAAAGACCAGGAGCAAGCCTGGGATATTTTATGGATGGCGGATTGTCTCAGCCGCCTTCATTGCCTGGGCACTGTACGGAGGTTTCTATTTCTACGGCTTCAGCGCCTTTTTCATGTCCTTTGTCAATGAATTCGGCTGGTCTCGCGCCGCACTGTCCGGGGTCTTCTCACTGTCCAGGCTTGAAGGCGGAATTCTGGGGCCAGTAAGTGGTTTCCTGGTCGACAAATTTGGCCCGAGGAGGATGATGATCCTTGGCATCATCATAATGGGTGCTGGCTTCATCTTGCTCAGTAGAATCGATTCTTTGCTCACCTTTTCCCTGGTATTTATCCTCTGCATTGCGCTGGGCGGCACTATTGGCATTCAGCAGGCTCCTATCGTGGCGATAACAAACTGGTTTATCAAGAAGCGTGGCACGGCTATAGGCGTTGGGCTGTCAGGAATGGGGTTAGGAGGAGCGTTAGTTCCCGTCATGGCGTGGCTTATCGTTCAATATGACTGGCGTACCGCCGTTATCATTCTGGGTATTGCCTTATGGGTCATGGGTATCCCCCTCGCCTTCGTTATGAGGCATCGCCCGGAGCAGTACGGCTACCTGCCCGATGGCGAGACAAAGGAGATAAATGCAAGGCAAAATGAGCCCCAAGTAGCCGAGGCACTTCAACCTCCTCTCATGGCTTCAACCAAAGAAAGGGGTAGTGCTCAGGAGATAAATTTCACCGCCCGTCAAGCCCTTAAAACAAAGGCCTTCTGGCTACTGGCGCTGATATTTGGACTCCGCCAGTTTGTGATAAGCGCCATAGTAGTACACCAGATTCCCTTTCTAACTGGTATTGGCATCTCCCCGGGGGTAGCGGCCACTGTACTTGGCAGCATAGCTATGATAAGTGTTGCGGGGAGATTGGGATTCGGCCGACTGGCTGACATCTTTGAAAAAAAGTACTTAATGGTAATTACCCTGGGCCTGATAACTCTGGGCTGCTTCATTCTCGCTAATGCACAAACCTTATGGCATGTCATTGTTTTCTTGGTAATCTACTCTCCTGCCTACGGAGGAGGGTCAACTTTGATGCAGGCTATAAGAGCGGAGTACTTCGGGCGACAGTACTTCGGTTCCATTATGGGCTTCATGGACCTTGCCCAGATTTTCGGGCTCACTCTGGGTCCTGTATTTGCTGGATTAATGTATGATGCCACCGGCAGCTACAGGCTGGCCTTCATTACTTTTGCCATTACCGCGGCCGTAGCGATGATGCTGATGCTAATCGCCCGGCGCCCAACCAATATATCAATAGAAGCGACCGGGAGTAGTCAGTAGTTGGTACAGCTACCTGATTGTGGAATGGCAGCTTTAATTGTCGGCCGGGTAACAATCCTCTGGATTACGCGACGTGACATGAAGGTGAATCTTCCAACTCTCTATCTGGAAGTCGTTAGTTCGAACCCAGCCGCTCACAATTTTAACCGTCTAATGTCCACTAATTTATAACTGGATCAATGTGAGCATATTTTAAATATCTATTGGGGGGTCATTATCTCTTGAGAAATATAATAGTGAAGTATGCTATACTGACGCAGATATGTCTATAATGATATATCGTATTTAACATTATTCCAATATTTGGCGGGCTCTGCTAGGGGAAACAAGGGAGTTATTATCGTGTAGGGTAAACGGTGCTGGCTCCTCCCGTGTGGTGCCCTTTGCTTAATCGGGCAAGTGGCATCCCGCCGATAGGCAATCATATTTGTGCAGTCTAATTGAGTAAATACCAACATTCAAGAGATATGAGTTGAAATTACCAAAACCTGTGAGGTCTTATACACAAAACTTATGTAAAGGGGGTGATAATTTTCAAGGAAAAAACATTACGTTAGTAGATGATAAAATTTACAGGAGTAAAAAGGTGAAAAAGAAAATATTACTTATTCCATTGGCATTATTATTAGCCATAAGTTTGGTTGTTGGTTGTGGTGCACCGGCTCCGGCTCCCGCACCGGCTCCGGCTCCAGCTCCCGCACCGGCTCCGGCTCCCGCACCGGCTCCGGCTCCCGCACCGGCTCCAGCTCCCGCACCAGCTCCAGCACAACCCTCCGAGGTAATTACTTGGCTGGGACAAGCACACAGTGTCGCTGGGACCTTGGGGTATCGGTATTCCGAAAGATTTGCCGATCAGGTGACCGCGGCGAGCGGTGGACGCTTGGTTTTGAAAAGCAACCCTGCAGGGGCTATTGTCCCAGCGGCTAAAGAATTTGACGGGTTTTCGAGTGGTGTCTTGGACTGGGGTGTGACAGCCACCGGCTACTTAACGGATAAATTCCCGGAGGCGACCTTATTCTCCTCTCAAATTGGCGGATTATCACCGCAGGAATATTCGGCTTGGTACCTAGTTTGTGATGGTTTGGAACTCGCCGCGTAGATGCTTGTCGGCTATGATTTGATAGTGCTA
>JADHXF010000013.1 GCA_016783105.1 Dehalococcoidales bacterium
GATTTCGTCCATCACCTTGAAGCAACTTTTTGGCGAAGCCTGTGTTTATTCTTGCTCGGCTTTGGAGGCAGTGGTGGTGGGGTAATGACGCAGCGCACGGCGCACTGCAGACAGCGCCTTCCCTCTTTTGCCGCCGCTTCGTCGCTGAGGCCAAGCTCGACCTCCTCAAAGTTATCAGTCCTCTTCTCCACCGGCAGTGCCGGCATAGACGGCCGGGTCCACTCGAAAAAGCCGTCATCTTTGCCCACGCAGAGACTGAACTCACTCGGCGGCGCCAGGACTTCGCTGATGTCTCCCGTGCCGCCCAGATATTTATCAATAGACGCGGCTGCTTTACGGCCGGCGGCGATGGCCTCAATCACTGAAGCCGGGCCGCTGACAGCGTCGCCACCCGCCCAGACACCTTTAGTGCTGCTGGCCAGAGTCTCCGAGCTGGTCTGAATGGTGTTGCCCCTGCCCAGCTTGAGGTTAAAGCCTTCGGGAATATCCGGTGTCTGACCGATGGCAGCAATAATAGAGTCGAACTCGGTGGTGAACTCGCTGCCCCTGACGGGAACCGGTCGACGGCGCCCGCTGGCGTCAGGCTCCCCGAGCTCCATGCGGGTGCACATTAAATTTAAAACATTGCCTACCCGGTCAATGCGTACCGGGGCGGCGAGGAACATGATTTCTATTCCTTCTTCCAGGGCAGCCTCTGCTTCCTCCGGGCTGGCGGGCATCTCTGCCCGTGTGCGGCGGTAAACAATGGTTACCTTACTGGCGCCAGTGCGGAGAGAGGCCCGTGCCGCATCAATGGCGACATTTCCGCCGCCGATAACCGCAACCCTGGCACCGGTGTCTATCTTCCGGCCCAGGTTAATCTCTCTCAGGAATGTAGCACCATCAAAAACACCCCGGGCATCTTCTCCTTCCACGCCCATCTTCATGCCCTCATGTGCTCCCGGCGCAGCGAAGACGGCATCATAGCCCTGAGCAAAAAGGTCATCGATGGACTCTATTCTGGTATTTAACTTAATCTCAACGCCGGCTTTTCTTATAATGTCAATTTCGGCGTTGAGCTTTTCCGGCGGCAGGCGGTAGTCGGGGATGCCAACGCGCATCATACCGCCGGGCTCAGGAAGGGCCTCGAAAACGGTAACGGCGTGTCCCTGCTTGGCCAGGTAGTAGCCGGCGGTAAGCCCCGCCGGTCCCGAGCCGATGATGGCCACCTTTTTCCCGGTCGGTGGCATTTTTTTGGCCAGTTTCTGCCACTGGCCATCGTCGCGCTCCGCAGCTGCCCATTTCAGGAATTTTATCGATATTGGCTCATTCAGGGCCTCGCGGCGGCAGTCCTGTTCGCAAGGATGGATGCACACCCTGCCCAGGGCGCCGGGGAAGGGAACGCGCTCCCTGATGACGGCCAGCGCCTCGGCAAACCGCCCCTCGCCGCAGAGACGTACGTAGCGGGGGACGTCAATATGGGCGGGGCAGGCGTAACTGCACGGATTGGTCAGCTCCTCGCGGTTTATCTCCGGCCGCCATTTGGCTGCCTTGTCAATCAGTGCCCCGGTGGGGCAGACTTCAACGCAGGCACAGCAGTACTTGCAGCCGGAACTGATGAGCGATTTGCCATCTGACGGTTCCGGCCAGCGGTCGCTATCATGGTCGACCATCTTGATGGCCTCGATGCCGCGTATCTCCTTGCAGGCATTTACGCAACGTGAGCAGCTTATGCACAGGTTATAGTCTCTTTCGAAAAGAGGGTTGTCATGGTCAACAGCTAAACCACGGTACTGCCAGGTAAGCTCTTCTCCCTCCAGCCATATGTAGTCGACCACCTGCTGCAGTTCACACTGGCCGTTGTAGGGGCAGAGGACACAGCGCTGGGTCACCGCCACGTTGCGCAGACAGATATCATACGGTCCGCAGCGGTCGCGCCGTTCACAGATAAGGCATTCACAGGGATGATGAGCGAGGAGCTTTTTCAGCGCGTCCGTCCGTTCCTCTCTGACCAGAAGCGTATCCGTATGTACTACCATGTCCCCGGCAACTTTGGTGTTGCAGGCGGTGACGGGTTCCTCCGCACCGTCGATTTCAACCAGGCACAGCCGGCAGGAGCCGTCAGGGGTGAGCATGGGATGCGCGCAGATGGCCGGGATATAAATGCCGGCTGTTATCGCTGCCTCCAGGACGGTTGTCTCCTCGCCGACTTCGATTTTCTGGCCATCAATGGTCAATCTGATCATTCCCATGTTACACCTCATTAAGCTCCGACATCAGTTCTTAGTGTTATCATTTCCAGCTTTAAGCAATTTCACCAGCCGCCAGCTGGTGCTCTGGCAGAGAACAATAATATCTTCAGTTGGCAGGTAATCGGTAATGGTACGGTCGAACATGATGGTGCCTTCGGCAGAAAGCTCGGCATCGCCTTTCCAGAGCACCATGGTTAACGGCACCATATTTAAAGCGTGAATGGTCGTCGAGACGTCACCGTAATCCGCTTTACGTCCACCGACTGGCTCTGCCATCTCCAGCAATCGCTCCGGTTCGTTACCGAAGCAGGTGACCAGGGGTTTTATGGCTCGATTGTAAAAGGTCGGGAAATAGCCGGCGCCGTCGGCAAGCTCCTTGAATGAGATGAGTTCACCGGAAGGCGGCGTGCCCTTTGCCTTCGTAACGTAGTGAAGCAGCAGTATCTTGTCCACAAGTGTGACCTGTTCTTCCGTATCTTTGAGAGTGACCACAGCTTCCGGGTACGTAATATAGTATGTCCGGTTCAGGTAGTCAAGGGATATTGTCTTTTCGGGTTTCAGGAATCGGGCACCGCATCTGTGGCACTGCTGCTCAATATCTTTGATTTCAGCCAGCCGTGCCACGGCGAGGCGGAAAGCCAGCTCATATCCGTATCCGTCATTCTGCTTGATGGGCAACGTCAATGCCTCGCCTTCATTCATCTGGTTCCGTATCAGGTCAAAACGGCGACTTTTCTCGATGTTGAGTCAGATTCCAGAGTTTATATTTCCAGCCAGGAGTGGGAGTAGAGCGATTTACCGGTCAGTACCCTGACTGTCTTGGCGTACTTGGCTTCCTCCTCGGATAGAGAGGCATAATCGGGCGTCTCACCGTCCATTATCCGGTGCACCAGGCTCAATATTTCTGGTCTCTTCCCCCTCACAATCTGTATCAGGTCGGTATCAAATGCGTCCACGATTGCCGAGTGCAGCCCATATTTCATCATCATCATGAGATAGGTGCGGTTCAGCCACGGCCGGAGGTGAGTCGGTGTGCCGTTGGAAATATTGGATAGACCAACCACTGATTTGCAACCCGGCGCAATCTCCCCGAGCATGGCCATAAACTCGATAAGGGCGGTGACCTGGTTTATTTCCACAGATAACGGGCTGACAATCGGGTCAATCCAGAGTTTTTCATTGGCAATACCGATTTCATTGGCCTTGTAGACAAAGTCGACAGCGTTCATAGCCCGCTCGTTGGCATCTCGCGGCATGCCCTCGGCGCCCCAGAGCAGGGCGATGACATCGGCGTCGTATTTCTTGGCCACCTCCAGGCCGGGTCCTATCCGGTCCGGCTGCAGGGAGACGGAGTTGATAAGAGGTGTTTTCCGGGTTGCCTGGAGGCCGGCTTCCGTGGCCGCGAGGTTGGTGGTGTCCAGTGACAGCGGTAAGTCGGTGACTTCCTGCACGGTGTTGACCACCCAGGGCATAAGCTCTTCGCCGGTCTTCCTGGCCGGGCCGATGTTGAGGTCAAGGTAGTCCACGCCGGACCCGGTTTCAGCTTTGGCGAGGTCCTGGATTGGCTTGGGGTTTCTCTCCTTGAGTGCCGGGCCAATGGTTTGAGACATCATGTTGATGTTTTCGCCTATGAGTATCATTATCTCCTCCTTATGGAGTCCATGCTTTCACGTAGGCCGGGATGTGGGCGCCTTCTCTTGGCCCAACCAGTATCTCCCAGTCGGGCAGTTCTTCTTCCAGGCCGCCACTTTCCACAGCCGCATATCCCGGAATAATGAGCTTCTGGTGTTTTATTTTGTCCATAATGCCGCACTTTTTCACGAAGGGGCCGATGATATCAGCGCTGAACTTGCCGGCGGCCCAGGCGGTCATTACCGAGAGACCCTCCGTGTCCTTCACCAGAAGCCAGCTGGGAACACGGCTGGTTTCCAGATAGCCCGAGATCAGGAAGTAGGTGAGGGAAAAATTGGTCGTAATCAGTACCGGGGAGCCGTCCTTCGGGCTGCCAATCTCGTAGATACCTTCCTTCGTTGCCAGCGGCCGCTGCGGGTCGGTGAAGATGTTCATCCTTTCCACAAGCAGCGGGAACAGGCTTTCGCCGTAGAAATCAGATAGTACGATTATGCCACCGTATTTGGCGACAAACATGGAGGCAATCAACGCTTCTTTCATCGGGTCGTCGGTCATCTCGCAGGGGAAGGTGATGGTGGGGAATCCGAGCGGGCGGAACTTCTTGTTCAGCGCGGCGCTGCGGATGATTATCTGGTCCTCAAGCGCCTGGCGTGAAGTCCTGGAGCCAGAGTCAATAACTATATTCTTCAGTCCCGCCTGGGTCAGCTTCTCGCTCAGTGCGGCTACTTCTTCCAGGCTGGAGCCTTTTACCGCCACCGCGCAAGAGCTTCCCTTGGCCAGCTCTGCGACCTTATCAGCGTTGTCTTTGGTAGCGGCGTAAATGAGCGGCTTGCGGTCGGCACAGGCTTTCAGTCCTGCGGCCAGAACATCAGGATTTTCACTCATCAGGATAATGCCGCAATCGGTGCCCTGCGCCACCTTGCCCACCACGCCCTCGAATTTCTGCGGGTCGCCGGACTCACTTTTGACCGCCACCAGCTCGGGGCGGAGGGTGAGGCCGACCCTTTCATACTGGAGCGTCTTGCATTTCTCCAGTCTGGCGTTGACCTCGGCATCATCCATGGTGTCCTTGATGAGTATGGCGATGCCGGGCGGGTTCTCAAATCTTTTTTCGTGACGGAACATGACCGTCTCGCCGCCAACTTTCAGTGCCCGGTCACCGACACCAATGGTAACCGGCAAAATGGGTGGCGCTGAAGCCTCGGCCAGCTTCTCCTTTGACTCATCAGAAACGTGGGGACAGGCGCTCAGTTCCACCTTGCCCGAAGCTAAACTCATGGCGAAAGCCAGACAGGTGGGAACGCCGCAATCGCCACAGTTCGTCTTGGGCAGCAATTTAAAAATCTCAATTCCAGTCAGTGGCATGGCAACTCTCCTTTCTTAGCCCAGTATCTGGTCCATGGTCAGGGCTGGATGTTTTTTCTCCTCAAGGAAGGGGAGGATTTCTTCCTCGCTGGTGCCGATGGTCTCATCGGCAATCTTGTCCAGCAGGTCCGGTACGCCCAGCTCTTCGGCACGTGCCTTGAGTCGCTCGGCGATTTCTTCCTTCAGTGACTTGGGCATCCAGACCATTCTCAACAGACCGCCGTCTCCGATGATGAATTTCTTCTGGGTGGTGTTGTATTTACCGTGCCCGACAAACCCCGGCGTGCTGATACCGCCGCCGATGGTGCCGGCCAGGGTGGTGAACTTCATGCCGCAGGGCGTATCACTGCTGTACTCGCGGTTTACCGTCATTACGCCATTGCAGAGCGGCAGAACGGCGGCGATACACTCGCAGCAGCCGCAGGTGGTCATCGGGTCATTGATGATGCTGTAGAAGTTATAGTGGTCTATCTTCCCACGGGAGGCCTTGGTGATGAACTCGTTAACTCCCTTCCACTGCCCGAGCTTGGTGTCAATCATCTCACCTTTTTCCACGGGCTGGTTGGGGCCGGTAGGGTTGATTTCAAAGGCAGCCTTGCAGTCCATCCAGTTATAAGAACCGCACAGGCCGGTCCTCTCCGGGCTGATGACGCAGACATGGCTCGGGGCAAAGGACTGACACAGCGTGCAGGAGTAATAGATGTCGGTAGTCTCGTCGGTCATGCCTTCAATGCGGACATCGCGGGTGGCATAGACCTCCTTGGCCTTCTCCGCTGTCTTCTTTACCTTGTCTTCTTCGGTATAGAGCTTGACCTGTAACTTGTCGAAGATACGGCCGAAATCCTGGTGGAGCTTGGCGTGAAGGAGGGTGCCGATGTGGGAAAGTTTAAATCCTTTTTCCACCGCCTGCTTGCTGACGCGGAGCCAGGCGATGTCCCTCTGACCGATGTGCATCAGGCCCTGAGCGTAGTTAATGAGGTGGTGAATCTGCCGCTCCAGGATGGGCTCATAGTCTTCTTGCATGTTGCGACCGGCAACTTCAACCGCAATCGCCAGCGGCAACTGTGCGCCGGCTTTAATATCGGTTAATTCCGGGCCGATCACCTCAATCTTGCCGTCTTCCACCTCTTCCATACGCTTGCTGGTCACCCATTCAACCATCGGGGTGCGGCCGCCGCCGGTCTCAAGGTAAATATCTTCGCCGCGGACGCGTTCACCCTCAAAGGCAGGGCCGAAAGCAACTGGTATCGGCACTTCGGAGACGGTGACTTTGAGGCCTCGAATCTCGATTGCCTTGGCTACGATTTCGTCATGCGGAATATTGGAGACCACATGCTCGTAGGTGGTGATGCCGGTGGGCAGGACCTCCGGTATGGGCGTATCGGCAATGACGGGGAAGCCAAAGCAGATGGCTCCAGCGGCATTGGCGTACCATTCGTCAGTCACATAGCCCAGAGGCAGGGCAAAGGCAAAGATGCGGTCCTTATTATAGATGAGCAACCGGCGGTAATCGCCGGGCTCAACACCGCCGAAGGAGAGTGCCGCTCTGGTGGCAAAGCCCATGGCAAATACCGCCGATGTAATGTCCGGTCCGAAGGAAACCAGACGGGTTGGCCATCCGATCTGGACGCCGGCCTCAACAAGCTGGTCGGAGAAGCGCTTGCCGTTATATTCGGCGGCCATGAAGACGTAAATGCTCTTCTGCTGCAGCTCCTGTGCAATCTTCGCTGCAATCTCGCTGGTCGGTGCTGCGCCGAGGACAGCGGCAAAGCCGGGCGCGGTGCCATCGACGAACTCAATGCCGCGCTTTCTCATGATAACGTCATCGGCCGCCCCGAGCCAGATATTACTATCGGCTACGTCTTCCCCGGTCAGATAGAATTCAGGCTGCTCGAGGTAGCGAATCGCTTCAATTATCTCTTCAGCGAAAAAGGTGGCCATGCCGGCGTCAAGGGCGGGGGCGAGGTAGGGCAGGGGATGCAGTTCCCTGACCGGGGGTGGCAGCAGCGAGTGGCACCTCTTCAGGATGCGCTCCATATCGCCGAGTTTTTCCACTTTCTCGCCCAGGATGCCGTATATCACCGGCAGGTAGTAGGCGGTGTTGGGGAAACCGACGGGTTCATTGGCGCCCCATTTATCCATTGCCTGCTGCCATTTTTCTTCTGCCTGTCCGATAATCTTGTAGGCACCTCTGATTGCGGCTGAAGCAATGATTTTTGACATATTTATTAACCCCCTTCTCTCATCGCTCTAACACTTAGGCCGATCCCAGCTCGCGTCTCATCTCCATATCATAGAGGACGCGCTCTCTGGTTTTATCAATGCCCAAGGCTTTGCGTTTCTTGTCAATATGGTCAATCATGAGTTTGGCCATCTTCTTCGGGTCAGTTTCAAAAGCCCACATTCCCCCGTACATCTCCTCCATGTCCTTGAACAGGAACTCCGTTACCTCTTTGCTCCCCAGCGTGGGCCAGGTAACACCGAAGACGGTGAAAACACCGGAGCTGACGAAGTACTGGCCGATGGATATGGCTTTCTCGCTCATCCACTCCGGCGCCGCGCCGGCGGCGGGCAGGTCGCTGATATCATCGCCGAGCCCGCCATCTTTGACCATGGCGGTAGCCGCTATCAGTATGCGGCTGTTGTCCACGCAGGAACCCATGTGCAATACCGGTGGAATACCCACCGCTTCGCAGACGGAGGCGAGGCCTTCACCGGCGAACTCCCTGGCCGCCTCGGGGACCATGAGGCCGGCCATAGCACTGGCCATGGCGCTGCAGCCGGTCTGAATTACCAGCACGTCATTCTTTATCAGTTCTTTAACCATGGTAATGTGAGCTTCATTATGGGCAGAGCGGGCGTTATTGCAGCCGACAACGCCCGCCACTCCCCTAATTCGGCCATTAATGATGTTATCGTTGAGCGGTCGGTAGGAGGCTCGGAACAAACCACCCAGCAGGTAGTTAATGGTTTCATGGCTGAACCCGGCAATGAGGTCATGGCGCTCTTGGGGGATGCGGAGGTTCTTGCCTCTCTTGGGGAAGTTCTCAATCGCCGTCTTCATCACCTCCCTGGCGCCTTCTATGGCTTTGTGCTCGTCAAACTCGATATGCATCGCGCCGGTAATCTTGGCTTTGGGCGAGGTGGTGATAATCTTGGTATGGTAGCACTGGGCAATGTCGGGCAGGGATTCCATAATGCACTGGACGTCCACCACCATAGCATCCACCGCTCCGGTAACCAGGGCCAGCTCTTGCTGCAGGAAGTTGCCGGCCAGAGGCACTCCGTGACGCATCAATATCTCGTTGGCCGTGCAGCACATGCCGGCCAGATTTATCCCTTTGGCGCCTTTGGACTTGGCCAGCTCTATCATCTCTGGCTCTTGAGAGGCGGCGACAATCATCTCGGAGAGCAGTGGCTCATGGCCGTGAATGACCAGGTTTACCTCGTCTTCCTTGAACACCCCCAGATTTACCTGGCTCAGCACCGGCGACGGCGTGCCGAAGAGGATATCCTGTAGCTCGGTGGCAATCATGCTGCCACCCCAGCCGTCAGCGATGGATGCCCTGACGCCCTGTTTCAGCAGGTTCTGGTAGTCCTGGTCAACCCCGACATGAGTTCGGTGCATTATCTCCACTATTTCTCTATCGATACCCCGGGGAGCGACCCCCTGCTGTCGCCATAGTTCCTGGCGCTTCAGTGGTGCTCTCTTCAGGAACAGGACTTCACCCTCCTGCCTTCCGAACTCAGCCAGTGCCTTCTCCCCGACGTCAATGGCTATTTCATTGTTACTGCGGTCTCCAATCTCAATGCCCCATTCCAGGGCCAGTGCCAGCAGTTTTTGCTCATCTCGGATTAGATAGCCAGGAGCTTCTCCTCTGGCGGCCGCCAGGAAGAGCTCAGCCACCCCCCGGCCGTGGTCGGAGTGAGCCGCCGCCCCGCCGGCTATCATCCGGATGAAATTACGGGCCGCGATAGTCTCACTGGTAGCCCCGCAGATACCCCGCCGCTTCCGTTTCTCTTCCGGCGTTTCTTCTTTGCCTTTCGGTAGCGGCACCCGGCAGGGTCCCATGCCACAGTTTTTACAACAACTGCCAACGGCACCGATGGGGCAGGGCTTCATCTGCTCGGCCCTATCGAAAGCAAGGCTGACCTGGTCGGTGCAGGCTTTATCGATTAGCTCGAGACTGGCGGTGTCGACACTCTTTTTGGTCTTTTCCACTTCTTCAACCATTATAATCTCCTCCCGGTCCTATTATTCTCAAGCAGCGGTCAATTCGGCCAGCATTTCCTTAATCAGTTTGATTGCCTCGGGGTGTCTCATGACCAGCACGTCTGCCCCCGTCAGGAGCAAACACATGGCGGACATGGCCTCAAGTAAAATACCCCTCTTTTTGGCGTCCCCCATCTTGGGGTCTTCTTTTTCTGATATTTTAACTTCCCTGCTCTTCCAGACCTCGCGGGCGATATTACAGACAACGGGGAACTGGAGCTTATCATCCTGCTGGGTCAGCGCGGCCATTCTCATTCTTTCCATTACGGAGTATGCATACTCAATGCCGTAGCCAATGCCACTGACGGTGGGGTCCATGACAATTAACTCGTCAGGGACACCGAGGTTGCCCAGCAGAATATTGAGCTGCTTGGCCAGGTTAATATCAATCGGCGATGAAGCCACCACGGTATGCTGATAGCCGATGGCGGCGGCACCGAGCTGCTTGTGGTCGCCCTCTTCCACCGGCCCGATAATCAAATTTTTCCCGTGGCAGACTTCGGTTACCTTGCGAAAAACCTCAACGTCTTTATCATGATTGGCCGTGCCCCAGACGATGAGCGGGACATCGATGGCATCAGCCACCTTTTTGACGACTGCGGTCGCCTCATCGGCACTGCGGTCAAGGCCATTGGGGTCAGTGCTGACCAGTTGCAGGCATATCATCTCCGCGCCGTAATCGGCGATGCATTTTTTAGCCCAGGCGGCGGGGTCGTCCGTGACGCCGGCGAAGGGCTCCAGGGCCGCTTCGGGCCATTCCTCGGGGGGTGAGTCGTAGACCTCCATGGCGATTCTGGGCAAACGCGGCATCTCGCCTTCAAAAAGATAGAACGGATAGCAGGTCTCGCCGCCAACGATAACGGCCTTATCACCCGTGCCCAGCTTGATTTCTTTAATTTTACCGGTATAGGTGGTCTTTGGTATCTCAAATGCCATTTCTACCTCCTTTTCCTAGGCTGGGGTCTTGCGTTTTTCGCTGCCAAACCAGTCTTTTCCGTACCAGTATCGTTCCGCAGTGCTCAGGTATTTCAGTTTGTCGGCTCGATTTCCCAGTTTCTGCCGCCACTTCCCCATCTCTTCGCCCTCGGGCTTTCCCTTCTCGTAAGTTGCCCCGAGCACTTCCACCTTGTCGCGGTTGGGTGCGCTGGTTTCCTCAACCTTATAGTCTTCCATTATTTGCCTCCTTCTAAGCCAGGCCTGCCGCCAGCTTGGCGGCCTTTACCGTATTCAGCATCAGCATGGTTATGGTCATCGGCCCAACGCCTCCCGGCACCGGCGTTATGGCGCTGGCCTTTTCTTTTACACCCTCAAAGTCAACGTCGCCAACCAGAATGGCTTTGCCCTCCGCTGTCTTGCCGACCCGGTTCACGCCGACGTCAATCACCACCACGCCTTCTTTGACCATGTCGGCGGTAACGGCTTTGGGTCGGCCGGCGGCTACTATCAGTATATCAGCCCTTCTGGTGTGAAAGGAAATATCGCGGGTACCGGTATGGCAGATGGTTACCGTGGCGTTGGCCCCCGGTCTCTTCTGCAGCAGTATGTTGGCAATCGGCTTGCCAACGATGTTGCTCCGGCCAACGACGACAACCTCGGCGCCTTCTATCTGCACTCCAGACCTGACCAGCAGCTGTTGAATGCCATGCGGGGTACAGGGCAGATAGTCCGGCTTCCCTATCATTAATTTTCCCACATTTACCGGATGAAATCCATCCACGTCTTTTTTGGGGTTGATGGCGTAGAGGATTTCCGTTTCATCGAGGTGCTTTGGGAGAGGGAGCTGCACCAGGATACCGTGTATCTTCGGGTCCTTATTCAGTCGGTCAACGAGTGCCATTAATTCATCCTGAGAGGTCTTCTCGGGCAGGTCAAGCCTTTCCGAGTAGATGCCCAGTTCAACTGAGGTTTTTTCCTTGGCACTCACGTAAGACTGTGACGCCGGGTCCTCACCGACCAGTACAGTGGCCAGGCCCGGCACCAGGTTGTGCTTTGCTTTGAGCTGGGCAATGTCCTGTTTCAATTCCTCACGGATTTGACTGGCTATTTCCTTCCCGCTGATAATCTGTGCCGTCATTTTTTACTCCTCTAAAGCGGTTTTATCGCTTTGACTTTATCTTGTAACAGTTCGGCCATCAAGGTATCAACCGCGTTCGTCGCCCGGCAATCGGGCAGGTCGAGGAGCGGTTTCATCGCCATGTCAGATTCACTCACGGTATCATCCAGAGGAATGATGGCAGCTGGCTCCATGCCCAGCCTGGTCAATTCCTCACTGATATGCGGGTCTATACGGTCGGGAACCATATTTATGATAACGGACTGCCGCTTCACCACCAGCTTGAGTTCGTCAACAAGCGCTCCGACGCGGGCGATGGTGCGGACGCCTTTCACCGAGTGGTTGGAAACGAGGAGCAGTTCGTCAATGTTCTGCGTGGTGCGGCGGCTCAGGTGCTCCATGCCGGCTTCGTTGTCCATAACGATGTACTGATAGTTGCCGGCCATACTGTCCATGAATTTGCGCAGGAGCAGGTTGGGATAGCAGTAGCAGGCCGGGCCTTCTCCCCGCCCCATGGTCACCAGGTCAAGCCCTTTGCTCTCAACCATAGCATCGTTGAGTCTGAATTCCAGGTACGCTTCCTTGGTCATTCCCGGCGGGATATTGATTTTCTCTTCATTGAAGGTGGCAATGATGGAGCCAACGGTCTGCCTGATGCTGAGCCCGAGGCTCTCCCCGAGGTTGGCATTGGGGTCGGCATCCACCGCCAGAATTGGCCCCAGGCCATTCTTCTTCAGATAGCGGATGACCAGGCTGGTAATGGTGGTCTTGCCACTACCACCTTTACCGGCGACTGCAATATTATAGCTCAAGCTTTAATCCTCTTTTTCTGATTGTTATTCGACCTTCCAGCCAGCCTTTTGCTCACCGCGGGAAATTCTTTGGCATTGGTGTGCGGCAGGAAAAGCGCCGCGACGTAATTATTCATGAAGTCAACATTCTCGCTCAGCTCGAAATTGGTCATCATCTGGGCCACTCTCCGGGCATCGTCAAGCAGGTCAGTGGAGAAAGATGTCAGCCTGGCGCCCAGAAGTGAGCCATTGCCGATGAAGATAAACCGTTTCTCGGGCAATTCGGGGAGCAGGCCGATGGTGATGGCCCTTTTAATGTCAATATGGCTGCCGAAGGCACCGGCGATAATCACCCGGTCGAAGTTGCAGCATTCAATACCCACGCTTTTACTCAGGGTCTGGCAGCCGGCATACATGGCTGCCTTGGCACGCATCAGATTATCAATATCAACTTCGGTAATCACGATATCACTGCCAGTCTGCGTTTCCGCGGACCGGGCCAGGATGTACTCGTAGCCATCGGCGCCCTCTCTGACTCGCCTGGTGGCCAGGTCCTGGTTGAACTTGCCGTTCTGCCCGATGACGCCGGTTTCCAGCATCTCGGCAACCGTATTAATCAAGCCCGAACCGCAGATGCCTTTTGGTCTGGCGTTGCCGATGGTGCCGATTTTCGGTTCGAAGTTTGACGGATTGATTTTAACATCCTCGATGGCGCCCTCGGCGGCAATGATACCATGCTTGACGCCGCCCCCCTCAAACGCCGGCCCCGCGGAGCAAGAAGCGGTGACCATCCAGTCTGAGCTACCAACTACTATTTCTCCGTTGGTGCCGATATCCATGAAAAAAGTCAATGCCTTTCTCTGGTGCACGCCGGAACCGACAATCCCGGAGACAATGTCCCCGCCCACGTAGCTGGCCACTGCCGGGAAGGGGAAGAGGTGGGCGTGGTCACTGACCTGAATCCCCAGCGAATTTGCGGGCACCGGGGGGAAAAAGTTGGCCACGGGCGTATAGGGCGTCAATCTGATGTACTGAGGGTTGAGGCCGAGCAAAATCTGGGTCATGGTGGTATTGCCGGCAGCCATAATATGGCTGATGCGTTCTGTCTCAACCTTGCTCTGGGCCTGCAGTTCCCCGATGATGTCATTGATGGTGGCGACAACTGCCTGTTGCAATTTTTTCAGGCCACCCGTTTTCTGGCAGTAAGCAATACGGGTGATGACATCCTGCCCGTAACGTATCTGGCCGTTGTAGGCCATGCTCTCGGCCACGACCCGGCCCCGGTTTAAATCGAGCAGCTGCCCGCAGACGGTGGTGGTGCCGATGTCAAAGGCCAGCGAGTAATGCTTATCTCTCGTATCCCCGGCCTCGATATTTATCATGCGCGGCCGGCGTCTGTCTCCGGCCCTTGGCTTTGCCGCAGTAACCAGCGTCGTTACCGTTGCTTTCCAGTCGCCATCACGTAGCGTACCGGCCAGCTTTTTCACCACCTGGAAGTCAATGAACAGGTTGCTCAGATGGTAGCGCTGCTTGAGACCCCGGAGCAGCCGGGAAAGGTCGCTGGTGTTGTCATCCAGCGTGGGCGGCGGCAGCTCCACGAAGTATTTGCTCAGGGGGGGCACAAACCGCCAGCCGGTGGCGAGAACTTCAGAGACTCTCTTCTGTTCACGCGCCAGGACGGCTTTTTCCAGCCTTGACTCAACCGGAACGTATATGGACAAATCGGAGAGAACCCTGCTCTGGCAGGCCTGCCTGATTCCCTTGCTGAATTCCTCGTCGGTGATTTTATCGGTTCTGGCGGTCTCTACATCGCCTTTTTCAACCTGTACTTTGCAAGTACCACAGGTGCCGGCACCACCGCAGGAAGCGTAAATACGCACCCCGGCGGCAATAGCCGCCTGCAACAGATTCTCTCCCTGGTCCACCACAATTTCCACGTTGTCCGGGTTGAAGCGGACCTTGTATTTTTTCTTGTCTACTGTCTTGGCCATCTACCTTAATATTAAGTATTATTAAATTGTTTAGAAGAGTCCCCGTACCTTGCCTGTATTGACATCTACATCAACCTTGCGGAAGGCCGGGTCGGAGCTGGTGCCGGGCATCAGGCTGATGGTGCCGGCGCAGGGGCAGAGGAATTTGGCTCCAGAGTAAATAAGGATGTCGCGGATGGGCAGCGTCCAGCCCTTGGGCACTCCTTTCACGGATGGGTCGTGGGTGAGGGACAGGTGGGTCTTCACCATCATGGTGGCATACTCGTCGTATTTGGGGTCAGCCTCAAAGGCTTTCGCTTTAGCTTCCGCGTCCGGCGTCCAGGAGACACCATCGGCGCCATAGACCACTCTGGCAATATTCTCCACCCGCTCGCGCAGTTTCATATCCATCGGGTAGAGGAACTGGAAGTCGTTCTTGTCATTGCAGGCATCTATGACAGCATCGGCAAGCTCCAGAGCGCCGTCACCGCCGTTTGCCCAGTGTGAAGAGACGGCGCAGCGTGCTCCGGCGGCCTCGGCTGCCTTCTTGACCACGGCTACCTCTTCCTTGGTATCGGTGTGGAAAGAGTTGATGCAGACCACCGGGTTGATACCGGACTTGCGGATAACACCGATGAGGTGCAGCATATTGGGCAGCCCTTTCTCCACGAGTGCCACGTTTTCTTTGGTATATTCGTCAGGAAGGGCAAGGCCGGCCACCACTTTGGGGCCGCCACCGTGCATCTTCAGGGCGCGGATGGTGGTGGTGAGCACGGATACGTGCGGCTTGAGGCCGCTGTAGCGGCACTTTACATTCCAGAACTTCTCAAAGCCGATGTCAGCGGCGAAGCCGCTTTCGGTGACGTGATAGTCGAATAACTTAAGGCCAACGCGGTCACCGATTATGGAGGACTGGCCTACGGCGATATTGGCAAAGGGGCCGGCATGAACCATTACCGGCTGATACTCGGTGCTGGAACAGAGAGTGGGGTTAATGGTATTGCGCATCCAGGCGGTCATAGCGCCGCCCACTTCTAAATCGCCGGTGGTTACAGGATTGCCCTTTTTGTCATAGGCCAGGGTAATCTCATCCATCCGCTGGCGCAGGTCAGCCAGGTCCCTGACGATGGAGAGCATTGCCATCAATTCGGAACCCACGGCGATGCCGAACTTCGACGGCATCATGTAGCCGTCCATGCGACCACCCAGGCCGATGATTATCTGGCGCAGGCTCTGGGCACAGAAATCCATCACCCAGCCGAACTCCACCCTGGTAGGGTCAATGTCCATCCGGCGCATCTTGGTCAGCCGGGCAAGCTGCTCGTCATCGTAATTGCGCTCGTGCTGCATCCTGGCGGTGAGGGCGACCATGGCCAGGTTATGGGCGTTGATGATGTCATTGATGTCACCGGTGAGGCCCATGGAGAACTCGGTCATGGGGATAAGCAGAGCGTTGCCACCGCCGGCCGCGGTTCCCTTGATATTCATGGTGGGTCCGCCGGAAGGCTGGCGGAGGCAGCCACCCACATTCATCCCCTTCTTGCCCAGACCTTCTACGAGTCCCAGGGAGGTGGTGCTTTTACCCTCGCCGAGTGGGGTGGGGGTGATGGCGGTTACCTCAACATACTTGCCATCAGGCCTGTCTTTGAGACGGTCGATAATCTTCAGAAAATCAAGTTTGGAGATTCTGCCGTAGGGGAGAATCTCGTCTTTCTCCAGCCCAAGCCGCTCACGCCACTCCTCCGGCATTGGCATATTCGCCTCGGCTGCTTCGGCAATCTGCCAGTCCTTCATTTTGGTTGCGTCGTATGCCACAGAGACCTCCTGTATCGTATTTTTAGTAGCTGATTTTATTTTAATTTGTTGGTTTCTTTTGCGGTTACCAGTTTCTGGTAGATATCCTTGACTTCATTCAGAACTGCCGGGCTGGCGTCAACCAGAGGTTGATTGGCCAGGTCAGCATCGACGATTGCCTGGTCGTAAGGAATGAAGCCGAGAAACTCCAGGTCAGGCAGGCTGGAAATGAGAAAATCACGGTCAGTTTGGGTTCGGACTTTGTTGCCCACCACGGCGATATTCTTCAGGCCGATATCTTCGGCCAGCCCATTTATGGAGCGGGCGGTTTCCAGGCTGCGCCGCCCCGGCTCCACAACCACAATCAATTTATCAACGGCACCGGCGGTCGCCCTCCCCAGGTGCTCTATCCCTGCCTCCATATCCATTATGAGGGCCTCGTTTCTGGCCAGAAGCAGGTGGCTCATCAATGCTTTGAGCAGCGTATTTTCCGGGCAGTAGCAGCCGGTACCTCCTTTTTTAATTCGCCCCATGACCATCAACCTGATGCCGTCCAGCTTCTGCCAGTACTTTTCCGGAAGGTCGTCAACCTTCGGATTCAGTTTGAAATAAACTCCCGAGCGCCCCGGCTGAGTTTCCGTCCGCTCGGCGATGAGGTCTTTCATTTCCGAAATGGGGACAATATCTTCCGGATGGGCGAAGCCGAGTGTGGCGGCGAGGTTGGCATCTGGGTCGGCATCGATAGCGAGGACGGAATAGCCGGATGCGGCAAAAGTGTGGGCGAGCAGGGACGATAACAGCGTTTTGCCCACGCCGCCTTTACCACTAATCGCTATCTTCATGATTTTATATGCGGTAAGTTTGTTACCCGGTCGCTCCAGGGAGAGTGCATTTGATATTTTGAAGCCGATTTACCTCGCCGCCTATTATACTACCTTATTATTAATGGTGGCAAGGGTCAGCGTAGAAATTTGACCAGACTTTGTGCTAAACAGCCAGTGTGGAAAGGTGCTTTATCCTTTTCAGCATGTTGGGGTGCGTGGTGAAAATTTCCATTAGCTTTTGAGATTTACTCAGCTTTACTTCCCTATTTATATTTTATTAAATATACTTCCATCATACAACTGACAGCTTGCTTTCCCGGCGATAGAACACGGCCATTTATTTGTTTTTGGATTGCTAAAAAAACTAAAATAGGACGGTTGGTTGGAATAATCCCTTTCCCCTAAAATACTGGTAAGAAAGGTGGCAGAAAATGGCGAAAAAACTTTATCCCGTATGTGCTCGCTGTACCAGGGTGGTCTGCACTCCACTAATTAAGTCAGGTGAACGGCCTTCCATCGATGACGCGCCTGCCTTTTGTCCGATGAAGCTGATGCCCGAGCTAATTGAAAAGACCGTCACCGAATATGACCGGCCGGAGGTGAGAGAGTTTGCCCGGCTCGCCTCGGTACAGGAATTCGAGTGCTACGAACAACTACCGGAGGGCAGGCGCACCAAAATCCCGCGGGTCGAGGAGCTGATTCAGTTTTCCCACAAGTGCAATTATAAGAAACTCGGCATTGCCTTCTGTAGCGGGCTGGCCAATGAAGCCCGCATCCTGACCGATGTCCTGGAGAACAAGGGGTTCGAGGTGGTTTCGGTGCGGTGCAAGGTGGGGGCGACTCCCAAGGAAAGAATCGGCATCAGGGAAGAGGAGAAGATACGGGGTCCGGGCTGTTGGGAAGCAATGTGCAGCCCAATTGCGCAGGCCGAGATATTGAACGCGGTCAAGGTTGACCTGGCCATCATGCTTGGCCTCTGCATCGGGCACGATACCTTATTTATTAAATACTGTCGTGTACCCATGACGGTGCTGGCGGTAAAAGACCGGGTCTTCGGCCACAACCCGCTGGCAGCGCTTTACCTTGCTAATACTTCATACTACGGTCGCTTGATGGCCAAGACTGAGGATTAAAAGTCAGCCTTACCGAAAGGAGGGAAGAAAAGATGGCCATTATTGAAATCAGCGTCATGCCGCTGGGCACCGGGACGCCCTCGTTGAGCAAGTTTGTCGCCGGCGCGGTAAAAGTGCTTCAGGAGGAGAAAAACGTAAAGTATGAGATGACCTCAATGGGCACCAATATTGAGGGGGAATTGGAACAGCTCTTCGATTTAGCCCGCAGGATGCACCTTTCCGCTTTTGATGCCGGCGCGCAACGGGTGGTGACCACCATGAAGATTGACGAGCGGCGGGACCAGGCGGCAACCATCCAGAGCAAGGTGGCATCGGTGAAGAGGGAGTTAGAGAAATAAAACGGTTTATTATGTTATCCCAACATTGCATTTTCACCGAGCTTGTGCTATAGTAAATCGTTCAGAAAAGAAAATAAACCGCTAGGGGTGCTCACGGGCTGAGAGGCAGTTCGCGCCAACCCTGTGGACCTGACCTCGGTAATACGAGCGTAGGGAAGCGGCAGTAACCTGGACCAAGGGTCTTGAAGGAACCGCCGGAGCCCTTGGTTTTTATTTTGTGGAGGAGACTATGACGCAACTGGAATCGGCTAGGAAAGGCATTGTAACGCCACAGATGAAGGTGGTGGCGGAGGCGGAGGGGCTGGATGTGGAGTTTATTCGGGAGGGTGTCGCCAGAGGGAGAATAGTTATACCGGCCAATATCAATCATGAAAAACTGGTCCCCTGCGGCATCGGCCAGGGACTGAAGACCAAGGTCAATGCCAACATCGGCACGTCCTCTGACTTCGGTGATATCAATACGGAACTGGAAAAGATGCGCGTTGCCATTGATGCCGGCGCGGACACGGTGATGGACCTGAGCACCGGCGGCGATATTAGCGCCATCCGACGGGCCATCATTGCCGCCAGTACCGCCGGAATTGGCACCGTGCCCATCTATCAGGCGGGCATTGGGGCTATAGAACGGTATGACGCCATCGTGAAGATGACGGCGGATGACCTATTCGCGGTGATTGAAGAGCATGCCAAGGACGGCGTCGATTTTGTTACCGTGCACTGCGGCGTCACGCGGGTGGCCATTGACCGGCTCAAGAACCAGGGCCGGGTCGCTGACGTCGTCTCGCGTGGCGGCGCTTTCCTGATCGGCTGGATTATCTATAATGAGCAGGAAAACCCGCTCTATACGCAGTATGACCGCCTTCTGGATATTGCCCGCGAGTATGATGTTACCTTGAGCCTCGGCGATGGCCTGCGGCCCGGCAGCCTGGCCGATGCCACGGACCGTGCCCAGATAGAGGAACTGCTCACCCTGGGCGAGCTGGTGGAGCGGGCCTGGGAAGCCGGGGTTCAGGTGATGGTGGAGGGGCCGGGTCATCTGCCCCTGAACCATATTGAGACCAATATCAAGCTGCAGAAAACAGTCTGCCGGGAAGCACCATTTTATGTGCTGGGTCCGCTGGTGACCGACATCGGTGCGGGCTATGACCATATCACGGGAGCCATCGGCGGTGCCATCGCGGCTGCGGCCGGCACCGACTTTCTCTGCTACGTGACACCGTCCGAGCACCTTGCTCTGCCGGATTACGAAGATGTCAGACAGGGGGTAATTGCCTCGCGCATCGCCGCTCATGCCGGTGACATTGTAAAAGGAGTAAAAGGCGCCGAGGAGTGGGACCGGAAAATGTCAATGGCGCGTAAAAAGTTCGATTGGGAAGAGCAGGCCCGGCTTTCACTGAACCCGGAACGTTCCCAGAAGGTGCATCGCCAGCACGCTACTGCCGGCTCAGCCTGCAGCATGTGTGGCAAATACTGTGCCATGGAGCTGGTGGAGAAGTATCTGGGCGTTGGCTCGCCCCGGTGCTAGCTTGACATAATCGCATGGGTGGCGCATTCAGCTTAGGCAGGATTTTCGGCATTCAGTTCCGCATCCACTACAGCTGGTTTATCATCTTCCTGTTGATAACCGGTTCCCTTTCCTGGCAGTACTTCCCTTATACCTATCCCGAATGGAGTGAACTGACCTACTGGCTCACCGGCATAGCGACCAGCCTGCTTTTCTTCACCTCTGTGGTGGCCCATGAACTGGCCCACAGCCTGGTCGGCCGGGCCAATGGTATCCCGGTGAAAAGTATAACCCTGTTTCTCTTTGGCGGGGTGGCCCATATGACCCGCGAGGCCACCAGACACGGGGCGGAGTTAAGAATGGCTCTGGCCGGCCCGCTGGCGAGCCTGGTCATTGGCGGCATTTTTTTCGGGCTCCACCTGCTATTGCAAAGCGTCAGTGAGCCAGTGGCCGCACTGGCATTCTGGCTGGCACAGATAAACGTGGTGCTGGCTCTCTTCAACCTCATCCCCGGCTTCCCCCTCGACGGCGGTCGCGTCTTTCGCTCCCTTCTATGGCGCTTCAGCGGCAACTACCAACGCGCCACCCGTATTGCCTTTGAGGTTGGGCGGGGTGTGGGTTACCTCTTTGTGGCTGGTGGCGTCATTCTGATGTTCCTTTACCGGGAAAACTGGTTCAACGGCCTCTGGCTGGCATTTATCGGGATATTCCTGACCTATATGGCCACCGCCAGCTACCGGCAGACACAGTGGCAGGCGGCATTGATGGGAGTCAAAGTAGCTGATGTTATGATGACCACCTGCCCGGTGATATCGCCGTATATGACCGTCAGCCGTGTAGTCCAGGACTATATCTTTATCAGGGGACACCAGTGTTTTATGGTCACTGATGGCGGAGAGCTAAAGGGTATACTGACTCTGCGTAACATCAAGTCGGTTGACCAGAAAACCTGGGACACCACGGCCGTGAGTGATGTCATGACGCCAGCGGAGCGATTAAGGGTGACCCATATGGATGAAGAGGTGTTGAGCGTGCTCGAGCAGATGGAGGAATATAGTATCAGTCACATACCGGTAGTGAGCGAGGGCAGAATCATCGGGCTGGTCACGCGTGATGATGTGCTCAGGCTTCTATATACGCGTTCCAGGCTTGGTATATAGCATCTCAGTTCTTTCCCCCTGCGGGTCCTCCGGTAGTTACAGTTTCTATTGACTTTTAAGGCCAGCGTAGTAGAATGAGGACAACGCAGAAGCGTGTTCGCTCATCGGTGATATGGTTTCTTTTCAGCGCACGGTAATCGATAATTGTGTTACAAGCAAGGGGGGATTGGATTGAAAGCGGTTATCCTGGCCGCCGGCGAAGGCAGCCGCATGCGCCCCCTGACCTGCACCAGGCCCAAGGTAATGCTGCCTATTGCCAATAAACCTATACTGGAGCATTTGCTCGTCGAGGCGATTGCGGCAGGCATCAGCGAATTCATTCTTGTGGTTGGCTATCATGATGAGGTAGTGCTTGATTATTTCGGTGATGGTAGCAAATGGCAGGTGCAGGTTGACTATGTCAAGCAGCGGCGGCAACTGGGTACCGCAGATGCCCTGACCATGGTGATGGAACTGACTGAGGGCAATTTTTTGATGATGAACGGCGACATGGTTATCGGTCGCGGGGACATAGCCGAAATGGCCGTCAAGAAAGACACCTCGCTGGCGGTTGTTGAGGTAAGTGATACACGGGGACTGGGCGTCGTCGAGGTAAATAGAGGTCGGGTAGTCCGCATATATGAGAAAGAAGAAAACCCGCCCTCGCGCCTGGCCAATGCCGGGCTGTACCTCCTGACGCCGGAGATATTCGACGCGATTTCCCGGACCGAAAAATCGCCGCGCGGCGAGTATGAGCTGACTGATTCTTTAACGCTGATGCTGGGGGCAGGGCACAATATCGCCTGCCATACCATAAGCCAGTGGCTGGACATCAGCTATCCCTGGGACTTGCTGACCGCAAATGAAACACTGATGTCCGCTCTACAAGCCCGGAATTCAGGGGAGGTGGAGGAAAACGTGGTCGTAAAGGGGCCCGTTGCCATTGGCAAGGGCACTGTGGTTCGTTCCGGTTCGTATATCATCGGCCCGGCAATAATAGGGGATAACTGTGATATCGGCCCCAACTGCTACATCAGGCCCTGTACCGCTATCGGGGATAACTGCCACATCGGCAACGCGGTGGAGGTGAAGAACTGCATCATTATGAAAAACACCAACCTTCCCCACCATAACTACGCTGGCGACAGCATAATCGGTGAGGCCTGCAATTTTGGTGCCGGTACCAAAATCGCCAACCTGAGGCTGGACAAGAAGATAGTCCGGGTTGAGGGTATCGATACCGGCCGGCGCAAGCTTGGCGCCATAATCGGGGATATGGTGGAAACGGGGATAAATGCCAGTATAAATGTTGGCAGCATGATTGGGAATTATACTTTTATCGGCCCGGGGGCGGTGGCGAGCGGGGTGATTTCACCGGAATCAAGAATATTCTGAGGAGATGACGATGAAGCAAGCAGTGATTCTGGCCGCCGGCGAGGGACAGAGGCTGAGGCCATTTACCGTGAACCGGCCGAAGGTGATGCTGTTCATTGCCGATAAACCGATTCTGCAGTATGTGATTGAAGCGCTGGCGCAGAAGGGAATTCGTGATATCGTGCTGGTGGTTGGTTACCGGAAAGAGCAGGTACTCGACTATTTTGGCTCCGGCGAACCGTTCGGTGTTGACCTTACCTATGTTACGCAACAACGTCAGCTGGGGACGGCACATGCGCTGGCCCAGACAAAAGCAGCCATCAAAGATGATTTCCTGGTCCTGCCAGGAGATAACCTGATTGCTGCGGATACCATTGACCGATTTGTCGCCATTGAACCTGAGGCGGCACTGGTGAAGAAAGTGGACAACCCGATGCGGTACGGCGTGGTAGCGGTACAGCGCGGAACGGTGAAAGAAATCATTGAGAAACCGGAGGAAGCCGCCAGCAACCTGATCAGCACCGGGATATATTCCTTCAGCCGGGCGATTTTCGACTTTGTGGAACCTCATCTGGACCTTCCTGATGTCGTGAACCGGATGATAAGTCAAGGCCATAAAATCAAAGCCGTAGAAACTGAGGGTGTATGGCTGGACGCGATTTACCCCTGGGATATCCTGAATCTCAATGCCGCTATTCTGCAGCAGGCTCAGGCGAAATCTAGTGGCACCATTGAAGCCGGTGTTTCAATGAAAGGGCAGGTATCAATCGGGAAGAGTACGGTGATACGTTCCAATTCATATATTGCGGGGCCGGTGGTTATCGGGGATGGCTGTGAGATAGGGCCCAGCGCCTGCATCTTCCCGGCGACAAGCATCGGCAATAACGTGGTCATCTCTCCGTTTACCGAAGTGAAAAACAGCGTCATCGGCAATGACGTGAGCATTGGTTCAGGCAGCATCATACATGACTCGGTCATTGACAATAGTTGTCGTGTTGGCGGCCAGTTTGCCGCGTGCAGCGGCCAGGAAGAAATTGCGGTCAATCAGGAACACCATCTGGTCAGCTTTGGGGCGATGCTCGGAGAGGGGTGTACGCTGGGCAATAGCGTGGTGGCTCAGCCGGGTGTAATCGTCGGGAACTACAGCCAGATACGGTCACTGAAACTGCTCAGCGGTCGACTGCCCGACCGAAGTCTGGTGGTGTAACTCAAAGTTAGCGGAGTTATTAAGCAATATGTGCGGCATTGTCGGCTATATCGGGGAAAGACAGGCCGGGCCTGTTCTGCTGAACTGCCTGGCCCGACTGGAGTACCGCGGCTATGATTCCTGCGGCATTGCGGTGGCGGGCGGTGGTTTGCGGATAAACAAGGATGCGGTCAGGGTGGAGGCTTTGAAAGAGCGAATCCCGCGTCGGTTTGAAGGGAAAATCGGTATCGGGCATACGCGGTGGGCCACCCATGGCGAACCGTCTCAGGTCAATGCTCACCCGCATGGCGACTGCACCGGAAAAATCGCCGTGGTGCACAATGGCGTGATACATAACTACCAGCAGTTGCGTCAAAAGCTCATCAAAGAGGGGCATACCTTTGTTTCGGCAACGGATACTGAAGTCATCCCCCATCTTGTCGAGAAACATTTTGACGGCGACCTGGAGAAGGCGGTGGCAAAAGCACTGGCTGAGATGGAAGGCTCTTATGCCATCGTGGTGCTTATGGACGGTAAGGCCGAGCTCATCGCGGCGAGGAAGGACAGCCCGTTGATTATCGGCATTGGTGATGGGGAAAACTTCATCGCCTCGGATGTGCCCGCGGTGCTGGACTACACCAGCCGGGTCATCTACCTGGAAGATGATGATATCGCCGTGGTTACCGGAGAAGGCGTTCAGGTGAAAAAGAACGGGGAGACGGTGGACCGGAAGCCACAGCGGGTAACGTGGAGTGTGGAGGATGCGCAGAAGGGTGGCTACGAGCACTTCATGCTCAAGGAAATCCATGAGCAGCCAAAGGTAATACGGGATACTATAAGAGCTAACCTGTATGCCGATGAAACAGCTGCCGGCGGGGATATCCTTGAGAAGGTTGGTGCCGGTGAAATACTGATGCTGGCCTGCGGCACATCCTATCACGCCGCCATGGTCGGGAAATATATTCTGGAACAGCTGTTTAAAGTCCCGGTCAGGACCGAACTGGCTTCCGAGTTTGGTTATTCCGGTCAAGCCTCGTCACAAACGCAGGCAATTGTTATTACGCAGTCCGGAGAAACCGCCGATGCGATGAAAGCCATTAAAAGACTCAGGAGTGAAGGGTGCCCGGTAACCGTCATCACCAACGTGATTGGCAGTTCCGCCACGCGGATAGCTGACCAGGTAGTCTACACAATGGCGGGCCCGGAGATAAGCGTCGCTGCGACCAAGAGCTATACCGCGCAGTTGATGGCCCTGTACTGGATGCCCCTGCTCTCTGCCAGAATTGACCTGAGACGAAAAGACAGCCTCATTGCGGAGCTAAGGCAACTGCCCGGCAAGGTGCAGCGCGTTCTGGATGATGAGGAAAATATCGCGCAGCATGCGGCGCAGATTGCAGAACACGACCATGTCTTCTTCATCGGGCGGGGAATCAACTATCCGGTGGCGCTGGAAGGAGCGCTGAAGCTGAAGGAAATATCCTATATCCATGCCGAGGGCTATGCGGCGGGAGAACTAAAACACGGCCCCTTTGCCCTGCTCAGCAGCCAGTCACCGGTCGTGGCCATCGTGGCGGCGGATAACACCTATGATGTCATGTTGACCAGCATCAAGGAGGTCAAGGCCAGAAGCTCGCCGGTCCTGGCCCTGGTGGAAGAAGGAGACGAGGTCGTTGCAGAGGTGGCCGATTCAGTAATTGTGGTGCCAAAGGTTGACCCGCTGTTCTCCCCGATGGTCAATACCGTTGTCTTGCAACTGCTGGCCTACTATGCAGCGAAACAGCGCGGCTGCCCCATCGATTTCCCGCGCAACTTGGCGAAGAGCGTCACTGTGGAGTAGCCGTGCGCCGCGCTATCGCGGGTAAACATTAATTTCGGTTCGAATAGCCCGTTTTTTATTCTCAAGTTTGCGGATTTGATACTTTTTAAGTATAGCGTTGACTGGAGCAACCTCGTCCGGGGACAAAACAGGAAGAGACGAAAAGGATGACGGGAAAGTTGAAAAGAAGGCTGCTTATTGCTGCGGGAACAATTTCCGCTGCCATCGGGATTGTGGGCATATTTGTCCCGCTTCTGCCCACGACTCCTTTTCTTTTACTAGCCGCTGCCTGTTATCTGCGCAGTTCTCAGAAGTTTTACGGCTGGCTTTTGAATAACAGATTCATTGGTGCCTACTTGCGCAATTACCTGCAGGGAAAGGGCATGCCGCGGAAAATAAAGATTATAACCGTCCTTCTGCTGTGGGTGACGATTACCTGTTCTATAATTTTCGCGGTTCAGGGCCTGATTATCAGGGTACTGTTGCTTGTCGTAGCCATTGGAGTATCCATCCATATTTTGCTTATTAAGGCCACTGAAGAAAACAAAGAAAACTGAAAGGAGACGCGAAACGAGGAACGAATCGTAAAATAGAAATAGAAAGGAGGTCAGGGGTGGATGGAGAAAAGAAATGCCCTGTACCAGGCAGGGCTTCTTTATTTTGTGTAAAAGGGGGAGAATCAAAATCCTCTGTTATACTGTCTAATCCGGATTAAACTCGGCAATTTCCTTGTCCTTTCGCACCAAAGCCAGTACCCGCTTTCGCTCCTCTTTCTCGAGATCCACGATGTTCAACAGCCTTTTTATGAACCTGAGGCTGGCCTCGTACTCCGGACTAACCAGCTCCGTCACCCCTAGCTCTTTCAGCGCTTCGGCTTCCTTCAGGCGATGAACCCGCGCCAGAATCTTCAGTTTTGGATTAATACTCAGAGCAACCTTTGCCGTAGTCACTACCGCCATCGGATCAGGATAGGTTATAACCAGCGCGGTCGCTTTACCAGGGTCAACTTTAGAAAGCACATGGACATTCGTAGCATCACCGTATATGCGTGGTCTACTGCTGGCACGTGCTTCAGAAATACGCTCGGGATCAATATCAATGACAATATAAGGTATGGCAGCATCCTGCAAGCCCTGAGCGACATTTTGCCCAACCCGGCCATAGCCGGCAACTATTACTCTATCAGGTGTTTCAGCAGGCGCAGCCGTGGACGGTGGCGAGACCTGTTTAGTCATAAGATTTCTGCTAGCTGCACGGGAAGCTAATCTGGCTGAAAGCTGACACGCCAAGCTAATGGAAATAGGTGTCAATAACATGCTGATAATGGCGCTGGCTAAGATTAAAGAATATATCTCTGCTGAGATTATGCCGTTCTCGATTCCTCCTTGGGCCAAGATGAAGCCGAACTCGCCAATCTGAAATAAGCCAGCACCTGTGACGAAAGCCACCCTGTTACCGTAGCCAAAAAGCCGGACGATGCTAAAAATGACCAGGAATTTCAAGGAAATGATAACCACGACTGTAAGTAATATGGGTGCCCAGTTATGGATTACAAATGCGGGATCCAGTAGCATACCCAGAGAGACGAAGAAAAGAGTAGCGAAAACATCGCGCAGAGGTGTAATCTCTGCTAAAGCCTGGTGCACAAATCTTGTTTCACGGAGCACAAGACCGACTAAGAAAGCTCCAAAAACCACCGACAACCCGAAAATATGAGTTCCGATAGCTGCGCCCAGACAGAGAATCAGGACTGTTAACAGAAACAGTTCCCTAGCCCTAACTCCACCAACTCTGCCCATAAGCCACGGTAGTACCCATCGTCCCAGCACGATTGCCGCTCCAATAACAAGGACTGCTTTCCCGATAGCCATGGCTAGAGCAAGTGGCAGATTTTTTCCCAGGTTACTCATCAGAGGCAATGCCACCATCATTAAAACGACGCTGATATCCTGCAGGATGAGGAAAGCAATCATAATGCGCCCACGAACGGAAGTCAGCTCTCCCCGTTCCATCAATACTTTTAGGCACACGGCCGTACTGCTGAGGGATATTATCAAACCAAACAGGATGGATTGAGATAGGTGCCAGCCGAATAACAGATAGCCCACAAGTAGCCCCAAGCCGAAAGTAACCACTATTTGTATGGACCCACCCCATATCCCCACTTTGCCTACTTCTCGTAGTTGCGCTATAGATATCTCTAATCCTAATGTAAACATCAGCAGAGCAACACCTATTGTCGCTACAGCCTCTATCAGCTCCAGGTCGCCAACCAGGCTCAGAGCATGAGGCCCAACCGCGATTCCAATAACCAGATAGCCCAATATGACCGGTTGCCTCAGCCGGTGCGCTATCATGCCTCCAACCAGGGCTGCCGATAAAAGAATAGCAATGCTTACAACGGGATCTAACTGCTGCATGTTGCTCTACCTGAAAATCTCTATGCTTCATTTTAACATATGAGATAAACCGACTTTAAACTGTAAGCAGCGTGCTGACGAAGCGCCAGCAATTGCTTTCTCTAATTTCGCTGAACGGTTTTTGTCCGGTTATCCGACAATTAGGGAAATTGTCTAATTGAGGTTGCCAGGATTAGCCTCATGTTAGTTGTGGGGACAAAGACCGAGTCTTGTGCTGACAGGGAACGTTATTGAGTTCAATAAGAAACGGGCTCAAGTTCAAAACTTGAGCCCGTTGGTTCACTGGTGGAGACGGGGGAGAGTCGAACTCACGATAACCATTTAAGGTGTGCGTCAGCATTTCTGCAAACAAGGGAGCGTATTCCGGCTTTGGTTCAACAGTAACCAGAGCATCTCCGTCGATGCTTATTTTGTTAAAAACTTCTTGCACCAAAGACTCTCTTTGCTTGTTCGTCACTCCAGGATGTTGCCAAAGAGCTGGCATTTCATTTAGTAATTGGGCGGCTCTCTCCATGTTAGGCATTTCGATAGGCGTAGTATCAGGAGTAAGAGTCTTGATCTGACGTTCCAGGTCGGCCTTTTCGCGCCTGTAGTCACCGTCGGAAATATCACCCCATAAATGCTGTTTACGTAAATTTTCCAGAACTTTGCTTAACCTGTTGGCTTGATCCTGATTAGCTTTGTTCTCAGTGACACCACCATTCAAGATAACTGCCATAACCCTGGTCTTCCACCCTTTATCCAGATTAACATATGCCAGAACTCGTTCCGCAAATTCTCGGTTCAAGGAATCTACAGACCGTGACTTCGGCATTATATTGCACTGTTTCCCATGTGAGTGGCGCTCATGAATTAATCGTAATTTTGTGGTATCTTTGTAATACACAGCCTCGCCATGGTAGGAATTGCCGCAATGATGACATTTCAAAACATGAGAGAAAGGGTAGTCATGATTTTCCCTTCGCGGACGGCCTGTGGTCTGATTGGTTCGTTCCTTTTTGATTATCTGACAACGCAGCCATAACTGATGGACATCTTCGGGCACCTTATGGGAACCATCGATTATCTGTTCATCAGGAAGCCCTTGGTGATAGACTACTTTGCCTTCGTAAAACCGATTACTAAGAATATCCCGGAGATTGTATCCGGTAAAGAATCTGCCGTTTTGTGTTCTGTAACCATCGGCATTTAGATGATTTGCCACCTCTCTATAGGAATAATCTCCGGTAGCATATTCTTTCAATGCCATGAATAAGATCGGTATTGTGGCAGGATCCGGCACTTTATGCTCACGTGTACCTGCTTTTAACTCGCTCTTAAAACCCAATGGGGACGGACCAACATGTAACCCGCTTTCCGCTTTGCGTACCAGTCCTTCTGTTATATATCGAGATAGATTGCGGCTATAGCCTTCATCCATGGTCTCATTGATCCGTTCAGAAAGAAAATCGCGGTCACTGCCTGAGATAATCCCCTGGCTTACGAAGACTACAGTTTTACCTAAAAGCTTTAGTTCTTCTTTGTACCTGATACATTCCGCCTGATTGCGGCCAAAACGTGAAGTATGGTCAACCAGTAGCACGTCGAACCTGTCCAATCGGGCATCCTCAATGATCTGCTGGAATTGAGCGCGTTTTTCCACACTTCTGCCGCTGACAAACTCGGTATACCATCGAACTCCAAGCAATAAGCCGTACATCTGAGCAAAACGCTCGGCATTTTTATGCTGAATATCAGGACCAAAACCATCTCGCTGGTCAAGGGTACTATCTCGGACGTAGACTTCAGCTCTCAGACCTTTTAGGTCTTCGAAGGTCGTCGTACGACTCATCTTTCTAACCGTCTTTGTGGTCGTCATTGCGCTCACCTCCTCGGTACTTCTCTGCGTCAGTGTATACACTGGAAAGTATACCACCTAACGCACTTCCATCGCCATTCGGTGACGGCTGTTCGTGAACCTGTTCCCAAGTCAAGGCAGAGCGCAGCATATCAGCCAGGATAGTTGCCAGCTTTTGCGTTTCAATCGTGCTCATTTGCTCTTACTCAGTCCATATGATAACCTGAGTTTCAAAGAGGTTGTAAGCGGGCTAATTCCGGCGAGAATCCATATTTAATTGTTAAATTCGAAGATTATGTGCGAGACACCGAGGTTGATGACGGATAAGGAAGCTGCGAGGCTCTATCGCCTTGAGGATATTGGAGTATGCCTGTGGGGCTACTGGGGTGTGGAGCGCCCGGGACAGCCAAAGCTTGCCGGCAAGCTGGCTAAAGAGGCCCTTCTGTTTTCTACTGGCAGCTCTTCTCGTGAACTACAGACGTCCCTCCTCCACCGGGATATCGGCAAGGGACGAATACTACTGTCATTGCCCTCGCTAAGAGTAGTCAGCCCCGACCTGGCAGAGGTTACGAAAAAGAATGAAGGCCCGATATTGGTCGCTGTGGAGGGTGATGACCATGAAACCTGGACTTATGGAGTCTGGCTTTACCGCCTCGTACGACGCATCTATCCAGCCAGAGGTAAAGGTGGCAAGCCTGGTCAGGTGTCGTGGAAAATCGTGGCAGCCTGGTTGCAGGAAGAACCAGCCCTGTTAGACCAATTTGTCGACCTACTCGTCGATCGAAAACTTAGAACCTGGGAACAAGAGCAAAAAGGAGTCACAATTCAAGATTCAGACCGAAAGTGGGCTCGCCATGAGGCTACACAGGAAATCAAACGCGGGCTGGCCCGAGCCGGTCTGAAAATGGCTGAACTCAGGAGGGGTTCCTGACCGGAAGACGGGCGGTAACGTTCCTGCGCAATGCTGGCGCCAAACAGTGAGCACTCCGAAGGGGATTTTGCCCTCACCAGATAGCTCTCAAGTGACTCCCTTATGCCCGGTTACGCCCACTAGCCGTGACCACTCAGTGGATAGCCCCAGTAGCTAGCCCCAGTAGCTAGCCCTCAGTAGCTAGCCCATTAAACTTCCTATGCCGATTACCAGATTGCTTTCCCCGGTCATCCCTCGTCGGGAATCATCATGAGGGCATCCATTTTAGTATGCAGCTACCTGTCCTGAGACTGCATCATGGCCACACTCTAACTATGCGGTCGGCTTTTCGAGACTGCATACTCCAGCTATGCTGACCACCTGTGCGGTTTTCTGCCTCCTTCAGCTATGCAGGTAGAAATTCAGCGAGGGGATATATATCTTCCTGGGTCACCCCCCCCCATCAGTACGGGTATACGGCACAGGAATGACCGCTTCTTCCGGTTTTTCACTGACCGGGCAGGCTGTCATCTTCTCCATGGTTCAGCCACGTGGACTGGGTGGCTTAGCATGGTCGTGCTATAAGCTAACTTCTCAATACCACTAACAATAAAAATAAACTACGTATCAACCTATACGATTGATACCTATCGTGTACCAT